>CABPZV010000153.1 GCA_902462015.1 uncultured Eubacteriales bacterium
CAAATTAAAGATGTTCGATTGGAATGCTGAGTTTGGCAACCGAAAGTTTGATGCAATTATCGGTAATCCGCCCTATATTCGTGTGCAGAATATGGTGCACTATTCCCGAGAAGAGTATGTTTTTTATAAGAGCAGCCATTCTCCCTATGTAACCGCACAAACTGATACGCTCGATAAGTATTATCTGTTTATTGAAAAAGGACTTGCACTGTTAAACGATGGCGGAATGTTGGGTTATATCGTCCCGCACAAGTTTATGAATATCAAGTCAGGCGCTAAATTGAGAGAATTGCTTTCTTCTAATTCCAGCGTTAAGAAAATTCTGCATTTCGGAACTCATCAAGTTTTTGAAAACAGAAGCACTTACACCTGCATCTTGGTATTATCTAAGCAAGGCCATGAAGAATTCCAAATTGGTTTTGTTCAGGATTGGAATCGGTTCTTATTCAATCATGATACAGAATGCTTGACCTATCCGGCTGCTTATATCAGTGGTCAGCCGTGGTCGTTCTTGCCGCAAAATATCGTTGCACATTTGGAAGAGATTTCGCAATCTTGCGTTTCCCTTTCCACTTTGGTCGACATTTTTGTTGGTGTTCAAACAAGTGCTGACCAAATCTATATCATTCACGCTGATCGTGAAGACGAGAATTTCATTTACTCGCACGATAGACAGGGGCGTGAGTTCCAGATAGAGAAAGGAATTCTGCGTAAAAGTATATATGACACACAACTTGTCAGTTACGAGAAAATTGAAGCAAATAGCTACATCATATTCCCGTACAAGGCGGTAAACGGAAGACCGGTTCTATATAGTTTAGCAGAAATGACAGAGGATTTCCCTCATGCGTTAGCATATTTGAATCGCTTCAAAGATAAGCTGGATGAACGCAATATGCCTGGACGCACGACTGAAAATTGGTTTGCGTTCGGACGCAGTCAATCTTTAAGACGTTTCCTTGCAGGAGAACATCTCGTTTGGCCTGTGCTTTCTACAAGCTCAAATTATGTCTATGATAATGACATGGTTGTCTTTACAGGTGGAGGAAATGGTCCTTTCTATGGTATAGAAAAGAAAGCTACTTCTCAGGAATCCATTTTCTATATCCAGGCAATTTTGAACCATTGGCTAATGGAACTCCTTGTAAAAAGTAGAGCAAGCACCTTTAGGGGAGATTACTATTCTCATGGAAAGCAGTTTATTGCTACCCTGCCTATTTACAAGATTGATTTTGAAAATCCTACTGAAGTTGCCAAGCATCAGCAGATTGTTGAGATGGTGCAAAACATCATGCAGTTAAAAGAGCAATTAGCTTCTGCGCCTAACGCCACTCGTCGTACAGTTTTGGAACACTCCATCACAGCAATCAACGCTGAACTAAATAGCGTAATTGATGAGCTTTATCAGGTAGAATCTCAGGAAGTCGAGGAACAGGTATGAAACCGATTGAAGGATATAACAAATTAAGAGGCGGATACTATACCCCCGACAAAATTTCTGAATTTATTGCAGAATGGGCCATCCGTAAAACATCTGATTCTGTTTTAGAGCCAAGCTGCGGTGATGGTAGTTTTTTGAGTGCCATAACCACTCGTTATAAAGAGTTGGGAGCTACGGATGAGCAAATTCGGAACAACGTACTTGGAATTGAATTGGATGAGGTTGAGGCTGAAAAGTCGGCACAATATGGCACAACTGTGGTATGTAAAGACTTTTTCACATACTATCAAGAGAATATCGAAGATCAAACTCAATTCGATGTGATTGTTGGGAATCCACCTTTCATTCGCTATCAGCACTTTACAGAGGAATATCGTAAAATCGCATTTGCTTTGATGAACAAACATGGGTTTCAACCCAATCGCCTAACGAACATTTGGCTCCCATTTTTAGTGCTTTCTTGCAAGGCATTAAAGCCAACTGGTCGTGTTGGAATGGTTATTCCCGCTGAACTGTTCCAAGTTGACTACGCTGCTGAAGCAAGGCAGTTCCTCAGTACGTTTTTTGATAAGCTAACACTCGTTACATTTAAACGACTGGTCTTTGATGACATACAGCAGGAAGTTATTCTTCTGCTGGGTGAAAGAGGCTGCGATAAGCATGGTATTCGTGTTGTAGAACTGGATGACATGGCAGATTTGATTGCACAGGGCCAAACATGTTTAGAGAATACCGAGCTAAAGGAACTCGATCATAGCCGTGACAAATGGGTAAAATACTATTTATCCAACGAAGAACTGGACTTGCTGAAACGGCTTAATAGTGATCCGAGAATTCCTAATTCAACCGATTTGTTTGAAGTGAATGTTGGTCTTGTAAGTGGCGAGAATGACTTTTTTGTCATGAACCAGGCAACGGTAGAAGAATTCAATCTTCAACAGAGTGTTATCCCTATCATTAGCCGTTCCGAGCAGTTAAAAGGTGTGCAATTAACAAATGAGGATTACAACAATCTGATTGAGTTAGGTAAAAAGGTATTTTTCTTTGCTCCCGGAAACGAGGAATTTGATGCCTTGACTGATGAACAGAAAGCATATATTCAGTGGGGCGAAGGAAAGGGCTTCAACAAAAATTATAAATGTCGCATAAGACCAAGATGGTATCATGTTTCACAGACTTGGTGTGCCGATGCTTTTCTAATTCGTCAGGCGCATTTGTATCCAAGGATGATTTTAAACGAGAAAAAAGCACTCGTTACTGATACTCTTCACAAGGTAAGATTCTTAGAGGGCATTGATGGAAAACAAGTTGCAGCGGCCTTTTTGAACACATATACGTTCGCTCTTAGTGAAACACTTGGCAGAAGTTATGGCGGAGGAGTCCTCACCTTTGAGCCAGGAGAAATGCGAAAAATTCGCATTCCTATGCAAATGGCAGACCAATTAGATCTTCAAAAGATTGATGCTTGGCAACGCCAAGGCGAGATCGATAAGGTTTTGGAATATACAGACTCTATTTTGCTTCGCAAGGGTTTAAACTTAACAGAGCATGAAATCGAACTGCTGCATAGTATTTGGAAAAAGATGTGTGGTAGAAGAATGACTCGAAAGAATCAAAGCGAATAAAGAACTCAATTATAATCCGTCGAGCAGCAACTATCTGCTCGGCGGATTTTTTACTTATATCGAAGTGGAATTATATTGAGTTTGGTTTATAGAAATTCGACACGACTTTTATCGAAGTTGCATTTCCCCACTTCAACGTAAGTTGCGTAGGAATTTGTCGTTGTGTAATTTCAATCCAACGAATTGAATTATTCACGATTTCGTGATATAATAGTTAAAAATGTTAGGAGGTGGATTGCCATGGCCGTAACCTATAAGAAATTATTTCACTTAATGATCGACAAGGGCATGACGAATGCCGAACTAATGGAACAGGCAGGCTTTAGTGCAAATATCATTACCCGAATCAAGCGTGACAATTATATCTCTCTCGATAGTATTGAGAAAATTTGCAAAACTCTACAATGTGGCGTTGATGACATTTTAGAGTTCACCCCGGAGAAAGAAAAATGAGTAATATTACAGTGGATGCACTCTTGAAGCATCTTATTCTTACAGAAACTAAGGTGCATACACGTTTGAAGCGACTTGGCGCCGCATCGTTGCCAAACTGGAAGAAATCCTGCCGCTGTGTGAACGGCTGAAATGAGGTGTTTTAATGAAAAATTTAGATCGTAAAGTCACACTGCTATGTCCTCTTTGCGGTAATGATCAGTTTTCATCATTGGACGAAGAGTTTGAAGATCTTCATCACGCAAGTGACGATGTACGAGTTCGTTGCTCTGATTGTGGTTCGGAATACACGAAACGAGAGTTGCTCGATAGCAATGCCGCAATAATCGATAATGCTGTAGATGAGCTTGCGCAAGATGCAGTCAAAGAACTTGAAAAAGAATTAAAGAAAGCGATGAAAAAATGGAAGTTTTGATTAACACATTGAAGGAAATGGTTCCTTTCATAAAAGATTGGGGTGCGCTGATCATCGCAGGTATATCTCTGTTAGTTGCCGTCATTTCGCTGTTTAAATCTTCAAAGGCACAACGCCTCCAGAACAAGGTTAACGAACTGGAACTCAAGATTAAGCAGAATGAATTGGACAAGATAGCTAAGGAGAAGGAAGATGCGGTACTTGCGTGCGTTGAGGCAAGATTTATTACTGTAGGCAAAGGTAAGCATAGACTGAAAGTTTGGAATTCAGGAAATGCAACCGCCTATAATGTGACTGCTCGATTTGATGGTGATGTCGGAATTATGATTATGGATCGTGAAAAGCAGCCTTTTGAAGAATTAGAGGCAAGAAAAAGCTATGAATTGATTCTAATCACACACAATGGTTCTGCATCAAAATTCAGAATAATCACTGAGTGGACAGACTCGAGCGGAAAGCAGTATACCAAAACACAAATGGGTGATTTCTCATAAATCGAATTTTGTTTACTTCGGATTACAAATCGTTTTTGATAATTGAGAGGAGGGTTATCAATGGATCACAATGATCGAGAACAATTTTGGAAAACATTATGTTCCTTGCCCGGAAATGATATTGTGGCAGAACGAGAACAACTATTCAAATCAATTAAGTATCCGAAGCTGCTTTTCCGCTATCGCCCTGTCAGCACAAAAAGCTTGGAAGCACTCAGAACCAACAAGCTCTACTTTTCTTCTGCAAATTATTATGATGATCCTTTCGATACCTTTCTTCACATCGACATTGAAGCAATCCGGAATGAGTATCTAAGTGCATTCCAGACTCCGGAAAGCACAGAAGCTGTTGTGGAGGGCGTTAAGTCATTGCTTGGTGGTATTCTCTCTGAGGAGCAAGCAGCGCAGTTTACGGTTGAAAATGTAACAAACGCACTTTCTCACGGGCTTACCGAAAGCTTTCTGAATGCAGCACTTTCACTCCGTGATGAAGTTAAAAAAGATACGTGGTCAGTTTGTTTCTCCGAAAATGGGTTTAATGAGGTTCTGTGGCTGAAATATGCAGATCAGCATAGAGGGTTTGTTCAAATCTACGACCTTGAAAACAATGACAACTTCTTATGCGGCAAGCAGGAAAAATGTGCAAATTGCGGAATCAAGAACTAC
>CABPZV010000154.1 GCA_902462015.1 uncultured Eubacteriales bacterium
ATATTTCTGATAATGCGGTTAATACAGCCATCAAGAAAAGTTAATAATATTTTTTGCTGTTCTATAAATTGATTATTCTCTAATCCAGATTGACATATGACTACATTTGGAACAAAAAGTTCATTAGGATTATTATTTGATACTGAAAGAACCATGGCATTGTTTAAATACCAATTTCTCATACTTTTATTATTATGAAATATTGAAGTTACACATGCTTGTCCGTGATTAGTACTATATATAGGAGGAGTCAATAAAAGTTCAACTTTCTTATTCACTTTATATCAATACCTTTCTTTTATTATATTAATTTGTATAAACAGGATGCAGAGCACGTAGTACTTTTGTTAAGATGACAATAATTGTCCGACATTTCTCAAACATTATCAGTTTAAAAATTTATCAAATGGAGTATTGCATTATCTAAGGTTAAGGAATTTTTTTAAGGCATTAGGGTTTATTTATGTTTTACCTTGTACCTTTTTAGTTAGTTGAAATATATTTTGTGAGTTCATTTATAAGTTCGGGAATGTACTCACGTTCAACTATATTTATTCCTCGTATTTTAGTTATAATTTTGTTTAGCAAATTATTATCACGAGTAAATTCATACTTTAATGAAATATATAATATGCTTTTAGCAATTTTTAATATGTGTTCAGATTTAGAAGTATAAAGTGATGGATTACTAAAATAATTATTTTTAGCTAAATATTTTAACCGTAAGTTCATCAGATGTTTATGATCTAAAAAGCTTCTTATGTATCTCATATCTATTGACTTTTCATCTTGAACGACTTTATCTATATAATCAATAAGCTCGTCCCAAGCTGAAATACCAAATTTTATTTTTCCGGAGTCAATATATTTTTTTAGATCAGAATTTGTAGTGATTTCGGAACATTTTGATGAAATATATTCATCTAGCAATTCTAATATATTACTTACTTTTAAAGGTTCAAATTTAAAATTTAGATTTGCTTTGAAAAATAAGAGTTCTACATATCCACTTTGTACATTAATAAGAGCGTTAGTAAGCTCATCAAAACCGATTTCATATGCAGAATATATCTTGTTGATGTAATTTGATGATTTAAAAGTTCGGTTTTCATAATCTATTCCCCATAAAAGGCATTCGTGATCAAAATTATATGGTTTACCGTTATTTTTTGCGAAGAAATATCCTTCGTTTGGGCAGCAAAATATATATTCTCCTTTTTGCAGTCTTTCTTTCGCTATTTCCAAGGCTTCGAGGATACATTTTAAATTTGCTTCTTTACAAACATATGATTCGTGTGAAATAATACCTTTCTTCTCGTACCAACTATCTGCGCTATAAATATAGAACATATTGGTATTACTTTGACAGTATATACAATTAACATAAGAATCGCAGATTAGTCGAGGAATTATGTTGCTTCCAAAATTTCCCTCGATAATTCCAAAAGCGTATGCATAATTAAGATAAGTTTTTATTTGCGGTTTTACTGTAAATGGAAGCAATTTCATCATTTTTATACTGTACCTTTCACTAATATATATCTAAATTATATATTACCATATATTGTATTATATGTCAATATATTTCAAGAAAATTTATTATTTCTCATATATAATATAAATTTGATTATTGGCAGTTTGGTGACAGTATTTTATTTATATTTTGTATAATAACTACTCCCGAAAGATAAATAACTTATAGCTTTTTAACTTTATTCTTATAAATTTTAAACATAAGTCCGGCGGCGACGACGGCCGTTACGAATTCGGAGATAATAAAGGTGAGCCATACAATCCAAGCATTATGCAGATCAGGGGAAATTAAAAGAGACAGTCCCCAAATGACGGGCAGAACAAACAGAAGCTGTCTGCACAGAGAGGTGACGAGGGAGGAAAGACCGCAGTCAAGCGCCTGAAAGACACCTTGAAGAGCGATATTAATGCCAGCGAAAACGAAGCTGACAGAGATAATACGTGTTGCACTTATACAGAGAGCCTCGGTTTCCGCGGAAAGGCTGAAAGCGGAGCAAAGCGGTTCAGCGATTATTTCGAGGATTAGCGTTCCGAGGATCATAATAGCGAGAGTATATCCGATGCCGTACTTAATACCGTCTGTAATGCGTTTTTTATCGCGCATACCGTGGCTGAAAGAGACAATCGGAGTAATGGCGTCGCGGAGACCAAAAGCGGCGAAGAGAATAAACTGCTGAATTTTGTAATACAGACCGTAAGCAGTAACTAAGGCTTCATTTACATTCACCAAAACAATATTTATGCCGTAGGTCATTACGGACATGAGTGCCTGAGCGATAATAGCAGGAAATCCAATCGCATATATTTCCTTAATAATATCTGCGCAAGGTCTGATATACCGCAGTCCCCTTCCGACATTTTTGTTGAATCTTATATGGCAGAACAGAGCTATTAAGAAAGAAGCGATCTGTCCTATAACGGTTGCGTATGCAGCTCCTGCGGCACCCAGAGCAGGGAAGCCCAAGAGCCCATAAATCATGATAGGATCTAAAATTATATTAATTACCGCGCCCGATATCTGCGCTATTGTTGAGTGAAGCGAAAGGCCGGTTGACTGAAGGAGCTTTTCGAAAATGCTGAAAAAAATAATTCCGAAACAAGCAATACAGCAAATCCGAAGGTATGTAACCGCCATGTCAAAAATCTGGGGATTTGACGTCTGTGTTGACACATAAAACTCTGTGCTGAAGATACCGAAAAGCATAAAAAAGGCGGTAATTACCGCTCCGAGAAAAACCGCATTTCCGGCCGTCCGGGCGGCTTTTTCATGATTTTGCTGACCGAGGCTTTTTGAGAGCAGTACGTTTACTCCGACGCCTGTACCAATACCGACCGCAACCATAAGCATCTGCACGGGAAAGGCCAAAGTCAGGGCGTTCAGCGCCTGCTCGCCTCCCTCCATATTTGATACGAAAGCGCTGTCGACGATATTGTATAACGCCTGCAGCATCATAGAAATAATAATGGGAATACCCATCGACAACATCAGTTTTTTTACCGGGACAGTACCCATTTTGTTCATAATTAATTATCACCTTACCTTATTGTACATAGTCCGGAAGATTCTCTTTCGGACTTTTCATTAGACTGCGGGATTTTTTTGTTTGCGGAAGCCGAATATGCGTCCTGTATTCTTCTGATAAGAAGTCCGAGGTGCGAGATTCACAGCGCAAAAAAATAATGCGTAAGTCCAAGCTGGACTTACGCATTACTGCAGCTCACTAACATCGTTATTGTAGCACAAATGAGTTAAAAAGTCAATTGTTTTTTAATTTAATTTTTTGCTTTGAGAAATGAGAAATAAGAAAAGAATTAATTTTCCGTCAGTCTCAATTACCAAACTTGTATACTTTTTCATAAAGCGTAGCTTTCATCATATCAAATACAGCTCTGCCCACCTTGCCGCCGGAGGTCATAATAAGCAGTGGAACTGTATTTTTGCCTTTAGACATAGGCGGCTGAATATATGGATAGTCATTCAGATAGAAACCGTTTCTCAGATAAAAGTTGATTCTTCTCCGAGCGGTTTCGTTTTCCGGCGGTTCTACTTCAAGGCAAATACTTTTTTTGGATCTTGTTATTAGCTCATTCAGCATCTTTGCTCCGAGGCCGCTGCTTCGGTATTCGGGACTGACGGCAAAATGCTCCACATATGCAAATTTTTCAAATTCCCAAACAGAGATAAAGGCCTTGAGCTTTTCGCCATCATAAAGTGCGTAAATTGAATATAACTCATTATCAAGAAGAGCCTTTTGTTCTTCGTAGGTTCGGTATTCATCCGCAGGAAAGCTGTTCTCCAAAAGTTCAAATACCTTATCAAAATCCTGCCGTTTCAGCTTTTTCAGCATTCTTGTGTTCCTGCCTTTCCGGACATAGAAATAAGTTTGAAAGAAAACTTCAATAAAGGGCTTGTCCCGTCAAATGGCGTGAGAGCCATTCCAGTAGGAGATTGTATCTCCCACTGAACAGTGAAATGTCCCCGCCTTTCAGTCGGCGGGGGACGTCTTGCCTAAGTTATATATCCATATTATCTTAATCGTTTCTCGAGCATTTTTCAGCGTCGATAGCAAGTACGAGCATCAGTACGCCGACAGCGTCCTGAGGATTACAAACGTCAATTTCATAGGTGTCAGTCAGATTCCAAAGTTTTTTTGAAACAGAAGCGACAAGCTGCCCCGAAGAAGCTGTGATGCTGTAATCCCATTCAAAGAAATCGCCGTCTACCTGCCAGCCGTTGCACTCAATGCTGAATTTTGGCTTAAATAATGTAAATTCTTTGCATATTCGTCCTATATACTGACCGCCGAGATACATTTCAAATTTGGGAAGCCATGTGAGCAGCTTTTCCTTTATAATACCTATCTCATTTCCTCCGGCGTCATAAATGCGGAGCAAATGTCCCCATGACAGCTCGCCTTTTACTGTATATACAGTATCTCCGATTTCGTTATAAATATCGTAGCTGTCAAACCACGAAAAAAGTCTTTGTTTAAATAAAAGTTTCATTTATACTATTACCGTTCCTTCCGCGGGCCTTTATCATATCTGCAATGGCATCGGCATACAATTATCTTGCTTTATGAGTCATATCTTGCCTCATGATTCACCGGGAATTCTTGCGAGGACGTAATTTATATTTTTTCCGCGTGCAGAAAATGCCGTTTCATACTCGGTCATAACATTGTCTGCGGCGTACGTACTGTTGTGAAGATCGCGCGTCACAGCGCATATCGTCCATCCGCATCTGGCAAGCTCGGAAAGAGAAAAATCGAAAAAGTCATCGTTGTCTGTTTTGATTATAAGCTCGCCGTCTGAGGTCAGTACATTTTTGTATTTCTCAAGAAAGCTGCTGTATGTAAGACGACGCTTCGTATGGCGGGCTTTTGGCCACGGGTCGCTGAAATTGAGAAATATACGGGAGACAGAATCCGGTTCAAAAATTTCAGTAAGATGTCCGGCATTGCCGTTGATAAAACGGAGGTTTGGCGGACAACCATCCGGCA
>CABPZV010000155.1 GCA_902462015.1 uncultured Eubacteriales bacterium
ACATCAGCCCCCATAGACGTCAGGAGCCTGAAAAATCTGCGTTGAATATCAGTACTCAAAAACGGAGATGAAAAACTGATTACTAAATTATCCATATAAGAGCATATACACGCCTGAATACGAGCTGTAGAACAGAGCACTCCAAACTGTCTTACATACTTTTCCGTTTCTTCAGGCAGCTTTACAATACCAATATTCGACAATGCAGCGGTCACTCCGCGGCTATTTTGATTATAGGCAAGACGCATCGCATAAAGAAATTTTTTACAGGAATAGGAGCAATTCTCGCAGCAACCGCGCGTTCATATGAGGCAAGACGGTTGAAGCGCTGTCCAAGTTTTTCCGCAGTAAACTCGCTTTTAAAATAAGCCCCCACATATGAAGCAATCTCTGACAGCTCTCCGCTCTGCTCAGAAAAATTGTACGGAACATCGACAACGCCGAAAAAATTCCGCGCCGATTCGGATGGAAAATATTTACGAAGATTTACCGGAACTGAGATTACAACCGGTTTTGAATGTTCTCTGAGAGAAAGTCCGTCGCCGATAGAACGGAAAAGAACAGCACAGAGAAATGCTGTCATCGTTACCCCTAATGAATGGGAAAGCTCCAGCAAACTTTTTGCACTTACTCTTCCCTCAATAATTCCGAGACTTCCAACCGGCAGCTTTTCCTCATTAACATGATACGCAACAGCCGCTCTTTTAAGCTTAGATGATTTAGGCTTACAGTAATATTTTGAAAAGCTGTCGTCTCGCTTCTGAGCTTCTGATGCGTCATAATCTATTACTGCGGATGCTCCCAAACCATGACAGTTAACAAGATATTCCGAAGTTAGCGTCTTAAGAAAATTCATAGCACCTGTACCGTCAGTCAAAGCATGATATACTTCTAAATTTATACGGCAGCCGAAATAAGACACGTCGAAAAGAAGATTTTTTCTGTTTGGATTATATATCTGTGAACATGGAGGTCTATTGTCTTCATGTACAGACGGCTCTATCTGGCTGTCCTCAAAATAGTACCAGAACAATCCTTTTTTTAGAACAGAACGAAAAAAAGGAAATTTTGCAAGAGTATGCTTAAGGGCAAGCTGAAGCGGCTCTGGGTCCACGGCATCATTTAATTCACAGTAAAAACGAAATACCTTCGTGTCACGTCTATTTGTCGTAGACGGAAATATTTTAGCCGCATTTTCAAGCTTAGTCCACCTTGCCAGTCCCTTTTCAAAAATCATTCAAATCCCCCAAATTCAGCGTATTTCTAATAACTAATCTACCGAACTTATCCCATGAATCCAAAACTCCGAATTTAATGCAGCATATAACTAAATGCATATTCTACGCCTCACGGTTCTTCAAGAAAACGAGCTATAAGCTCATATGTTTTTCTCACCAGTTTAAAGCGAAGTCTCAATGAAATATATCCGTGAAGCGCATCCTTCATGCGCAAAATTTTCACCCGGTTGCCCGACGCCCTGAGCCTGCGTCCGTATTCCTCGCCCTCATCCCGAAGCGGACAATATTCAGCAGTAATAATCAAAGTTGCCGGTTGGAAACGGAAATCATCTGCAAGCAGCGGTGCAAGATAAGGACTCTTAAAATCATCCTGCGATGATGCGTAAAGACTGAGATATCCTTCGATCTGCCTCGATGTCAGAAGATAATCCGTCCCGTTGTCCCTTACAGAGTTAAATTCGGACAAGCTTGAATGATCATTTCCGGTTGACGGATATATGAGAATCTGCTTCTGCGGCATAAATTCACCTCTGTCACGTGCAAGCAGTGATACCGCAGCCGCAAGATTTCCCCCGGCACTATCTCCCATAAGCACAATCTCGTCTGATGAGAATTCAGGCAAGAACTTGTGAGTACATACGGCGTACGCCGCTTCATAACAATCCTCAAGTCCTGCCGGAAACTTATTTTCAGGTGCAAGACGATAATCTACCGATACCACCGTACGACCAAGCATTTCTACAATATCCGTACATACGCCCATATAGGTGTCGATATTGCCACACACCCATCCGCCGCCGTGAAAAAAGACTATAGCGCCGGATGGCTTCCTTGAAGACGGGGTAAAAATCCTAACCGGTATATCATAACCGCGTCTGCTTCTTATTATGTCGCTTCGGATAAAAGTGTCCTTTTCCCTCTCCGCTTTTGCTTTTGCCGGCCTGTTCGCAATCGTCTCAACCTGACGCTTGAGCTTGTAGGCCTGAGTAATATCCGGCTCAGGGTACGAAAGAGCTTTCAGCGCTGCGCGCATCGCCTTATTGATTGACACAGTTATTTCTCCTTTAATAATTAATCTTATATCTGTACATTAAGTATTATTATAATATCATAAAGTCTCTGCAAGTTCAATACAAAAAAATGAACCTACTATATATTTATAAGACCGGTTTGACTTTTGTTTAAAATAAAGAAAGAATATAGAATTTATATTGACACATATTAATAAGACTGATATACTATAAATGAAAAAATTTCGCAATATATTTATTTCAAAGAAAGGAAAATAGAAAAATGGCAAAACTTGAAAAGTTAGAATTTGAACGATTTGGTCCGTACAAGTTTATTGGTAAATCCGTATATGCGCGTACAGGAAGTAAAAATTCAGGTCAGATATTCGGAAATCTTTGGAGTATGAAAAAATGGATTTTTGAGAAAATAGACAGATTAGCAGATTTTGCAACCAGTGAAGTAAACAATGTCGCCCTATTAACCGGCGATAAATACGACGAAGAAAAAAGACTGCTTGGATATACGGTCGGACGATTCATGAAACCCGACACTCCTGTCCCTGACGAAATGGATTTCTTTGATATTCCAGATATGTATGTCGCCAAAGGATGGATCAGCGGAAAATTCGATGATATTATTTCAAATGCAGACAGATTGACGAGAGAAGCCATAAAACAGCAAAATAAACATATCGAGTTTTGCAATTTTTGCGCAGAAGTATATACAGAAGATACTATTCCCAAAGAAAATTCAATTTCTGTTTTGGGTTATTATATCGGTTACAGAGAAATCCCTTAAGTCAATGATATATTAAGCAATTACTTTCTGTCATTTCCAAAAGCGAAATCTTTTATAAAAATTAAAAAAGCAGATAGAATATAAAACTATCTGCTTTTTTAGTTATTCAATAATCTCCGTCATATAGCGTTTTCAGTGAGAATATAATCCGCACAGAAAAAAATAAGATATCCCACTATTTATGGCGCCCGCCGTCAAAGCGTCAAAAATAGGTTGTGACATCTTATTTTTAAGTTATAGGTATATGCAATTCACAGCCATAAAAATTAGTGCTGCGAATATGTTCGTACCTGAGAAGATACCCGTGACCGTGGCGGCTTATACATTGTCATGTTTAGCCTCTCTTCTGCACGGGCATAAGCTTCGGCGTCCGGAAGATAACCGCTCTCTTCTCTGTATTGCCTTCTTCTTTGTTTCTCCTGATTTATTCGCACAAGATCGAGAACGAAAAATACAGTCAAAAAGAGAGACATCCAAAACATTACCATAAAAAAGATATGTACAGCCCTATGAGTTTCACCGGAAACAAAAAGCACCATAATAAATGAGAACAATGATATTGCGGACATAACAAAGGTAATTATTCTAAGTCTGCGCAAAAGCACCCATCTGCCTTTCTATCTATAAATTCGGTTATATAACTCAGTCCGGAATCCCTGCGTCAACCTCCGGAAAGTCTATACAGATATGCTAAAACCTGCATACCTACTTATTATAGTATAACATATTATAAGGCAGTTTGTCAACAAAAATTTATTTTTTATTATATTTTTTTATAAAATTATCTATAAAAAGATATACTATCATATCTTTTTGTATTTTCGCAAGTGATAGCTATCAAATAATATCTGCCATTTCGAGAATAAGCTTTTCTGTTTTATCCCAGCCAAGACAAGCGTCTGTAATTGACTTGCCGTATATTCCTCCGCCGACTTTCTGTGATCCGTCCTCTATATAAGACTCTACCATAAAGCCCTTGACGATTTTTCTTATGTCAGAAGAGTATCTGCAGTTTGCAAGAACTTCTTTTATAATTCTTCCCTGTTCAAAAGGATTCTTACCGGAATTTGCATGATTGGAATCAATGATAACCGCAGGGTTTGAAAGCGGCTTTTCAGCATAAAGCTCACAAAGACGTATCAAATCCTCATAATGATAGTTCGGCATCGACTGGCCGTGCTTATTCATATAGCCGCGAAGAATCGCATGGGCATACGGATTTCCCTGAGAATGCGCCTCCCATCCGCGGTAAATAAATGTATGCTTGTGCTGTGCGGCTGTGATAGAATTCATCATTACCGAAAGATCGCCGCTTGTCGGGTTTTTCATTCCGACTGCAAAATCAAGTCCGCTCGCGGTAAGCCGGTGTTGCTGATCCTCCACTGAGCGTGCTCCGATTGCTGTGTAGCAGAGAAGATCATCCATATATTTAGTATTTTCAGGATAAAGCATTTCGTCTGCGCATGAAAAACCGGTTTCCTCAAGTGCACGCATATGCAGTTCTCGGATTGCAATGATACCCTTGAAAACATCCGGCTTTTCGTTAGGGTCGGGCTGATGAAGCATACCTTTATATCCATCGCCGGTCGTTCTCGGTTTATTTGTATAAATACGCGGAATTATAAAAATTTTTTCTTTTACCTGCTCCTGCACCTTAACAAGTCTGGAGATATAATCAAGCACACTGTCTTCATTATCTGCGGAGCATGGACCGATTATAAGCATAAGCTTATCCGATCTTCCGCTCAGTATATCTTTTGTTTCAAGATCTCTCGCCTCAACAAGCTCCGCCATTTTAGCATTAAGAGGATACATCTCCTTGACCTCCATCGGAATGGCAAGCTTCCTTTCAAACACCATATTCATCATAAGTTAAAATTCCCCTTTTCTGGTATTATCAAATACCGCACGTCTTGCAGTTGAAATCCGCATTTTCTCTTTCATTCCCTCGACATCCTCCGCCTCAAGTAGATCGCGGAA
>CABPZV010000156.1 GCA_902462015.1 uncultured Eubacteriales bacterium
CGGCAAGTCATGACCGGATAAAAGCGGAGGCAGATGCTCTTAGGAAGGAGTGTGCCGAGAATGAGCTTATATTGCGCAATCGTCTGATGTTCTCAAAAGCAGCTGCTGTAACTAAATTGTCCGAAGCTTACAGTAAGGTTGAGCAAATTATCAAAAAGACAAAGGAGGAAATAGGAAATCCTTTGTCCGAAGACTGTAACGGCAGTGTACCGGTGGAAGAAAAAATTTTACTTGCAGAATATGCGCTTGATTTTGCTATGCAGATATCTAATCATGCTTTGCTGATTTCAATGGAAGCAATTGATGCGCAATTGACTCAACAGGAAAATGACAGATTAAACAAGGATTAAGTATAGTACGTTCTAACTATAATACTTTTTGTAGCGCTGCAGTCGCGACAGAATGGAGATTGATATGAAAGAAGTAAAGTCACCCAAGAAACCGTTAATCTATTATTACGGAATTGTTTTGCTGATTTTAGTGCTTTTCAATATAATTTTTACACCTTTATTGGCACAGCGTCAGGTTAAGGAAGTAGATTACGGCACTTTTATGAGTATGATTGACGAAAAGAATATCGGAGATGTAGAAATTAGTGATTCGCAGATACTTTTCTCCGACAAAGAAAATACGGCAGTTTATAAAACTGGTGTTATGAATGACCCAACACTGACAGAACGGCTGTACAAGTCTGGAGCAAGCTTTGCAAAAGATATTGAGAAGACAACATCCCCTATTCTCAGTTTCCTTTTAACCTTTGTTTTGCCGATGCTGATTTTTATAGGGCTTGGTCAGTATATGAGCAAAAAAATGATGAAGCAGCTTGGCGGAAAAAATTCGATGGCATTTGGTATGGGAAAAAGCAATGCTAAAGTGTATGTTCAGTCTACACAGGGGATTCATTTTAATGACGTGGCAGGGGAGGATGAAGCAAAAGAAAATTTGAAAGAAATTGTCGATTATCTTCATAACCCAAAGAAATATACAGATGTAGGGGCATCTATGCCAAAAGGACTTCTGCTTGTCGGCCCTCCCGGAACTGGAAAGACAATGCTTGCTAAAGCGGTAGCTGGTGAAGCAAATGTTCCGTTCTTCTCTATCTCTGGATCGGAATTTGTTGAGATGTTCGTCGGAATGGGCGCTTCAAAGGTAAGAGATCTGTTCAGGCAGGCTAAAGAAAAAGCTCCTTGTATTGTCTTTATCGATGAGATCGATGCGATCGGACAGAAGCGTAATTCCGGAAATTTGGGAGGCAACGACGAACGCGAACAGACGCTGAATCAGCTTCTTACAGAAATGGACGGCTTTGAGGGAAACAGCGGTGTAATAATTTTAGCTGCGACAAACCGTCCAGAGTCATTAGATCCGGCGCTGACACGTCCTGGACGTTTTGACCGTCGAATTCCGGTAGAACTGCCTGATTTACAGGGGCGCGAAGAGATTTTGAGGGTGCACGCTAAGAAAATCAAGCTTGCCGGAGATGTTGATTTTCATGCTGTTGCCCGTATGGCAGCCGGAGCATCCGGTGCAGAGCTTGCAAATATAATAAATGAAGCTGCTCTGCGTGCGGTTCGGAACAATCGGACTGCTGTCACTCAGGCAGATTTGGAAGAAAGTATTGAAGTCGTTATAGCTGGATATCAAAAGAAGAACGCGGTTCTTTCCGACGGCGAGAAAAAGGTTGTAGCTTACCATGAAGTTGGCCATGCGCTTGTGGCGGCTATGCAGAGCCATTCGGCTCCTGTACAGAAAATTACAATTATTCCCCGGACGTCAGGAGCTCTCGGATATACTATGCAGGTAGAAGAGGGCGACAAATATCTGATGACAAAGAAAGAGATTGAAAACAAGATTGCTACCTTTACCGGAGGCCGTGCGGCGGAGGAGCTTGTATTCGGCGAAATTACAACAGGAGCTTCCAACGATATTGAACAGGCAACCAAGCTTGCAAGGGCTATGATTACCCGTTACGGGATGAGCGATGAATTCGATATGGTAGCTATGGAGACTGTAAATAATCAGTATCTTGGCGGAGATGCATCAATGGTTTGTTCTGCAGATACGCAGAAAGAAATCGATAAGAAAGTTGTGGAACTTGTAAAGACTCAGCATGAGAAAGCGAGAAAAATTCTTTCCGAAAACCGTGCGCTGCTCGATAGACTTGCACAGCATCTTTATGAAAAAGAGACGATTACCGGGGACGAATTTATGTCGATTTTGGATCAGGCAGGAGGCGGTAAATAATGAGAAGACGTTCCGGTTATGGCTGGTTCGAATTGATTATAGGCATATTGCTTGTAATTTTAGGTGTATTTACTTTTATCAGGCCGGAAAATACTTTGACGGCAATAGTGATTGTTTACGGACTGATTGCTGTGATTACCGGTATTTCTGATATTATATTCTATGTAAAAGCTGAGAAATATACCGGTTTTGGTCCCACTATATCTCTGATTTCCGGTATTTTCAGCACTATGGCCGGTTTTATGCTGATGGTGTATCCGGGCTCTGGCAAGTGGATTATGATTCTTATACTTCCTATCTGGTTTATTGCTCATTGTATTTCCAGGCTGTCTCATTTGAATATAATACGGATTACAGCGGGCAGGCGTTACTATTATTTTACCCTTATTGTGAATATAATAGGAATTATTCTGGGCTTTATTATGATTATATATCCTGAAATTTCTCTTTTTTCGGTGGGATTTATTATAGGCACATACTTTATTTTGCTCGGAATTGACAGTATTGTAATAGCGATCAGCAATATGGGGTCCGGATGGTAAGTTTTCGCGGCCGCGGTAAAGGCGGTATTTGAGTGTGAAAAGTTTCTCACGCTATAAAATATAAGGCGGTTTATTTTTATGGATATTTTAGTTACATTGGATGACGGGTATATGCCGCAGCTTCGTGTAATGCTGACATCTCTATACATTAGCAATCCAAATCTGGCCTGTCGGATTTATCTTCTGCACAGCGGAATCATGGAGAATCATTTACATGAGCTTATGCTGTCCCTGAAACATATAGGATATCAGTTGTTTCCGATTAATATTGACGAGGGGCTTTTTGAAAATGCGCCGGTTACGAAGCAATATCCGAAAGAAATGTATTATCGACTTTTAGCTGCTCAGATTTTGCCGGAAGAACTAAATAAGATATTGTATCTGGATCCTGATGTTCTTGTGATTAATTCTCTGCGTCCTCTGTGGGAATTAGACATGAAAGACAGCTTGTTTGCAGCAGCTTCCCATACAGGTAAGACTGAGCTTGCGAACAATATTAATAAATTAAGATTGGGTACGGATCAAAAATATTATAATTCCGGTGTGCTGCTCATTAATTTGCCGCTATGCCGGTCTGAAATTGTACCGGAGGAAATTTTCAGCTTCGTGGGCGAACATACCTCCGATCTTTTATTGCCTGATCAGGATATTTTGAATGCCATGTACGGCAGCAGAATTCAGGAAATTGATGACTTTTTATGGAACTATGACGCGCGTAATTACAACAATTATTTTGTAAGAAGTGCGGGTGAGGCTAATCTTGAATGGGTAATGAAGAATACAGCGATAATTCATTTCTGCGGAAGGGCAAAGCCGTGGAAGCCTCATTATACACATAGATTCGGAATACTGTATCGTCATTATATGCAGTTAGCGGACAGCTATCTTCAGAATAATAAGCCTGTTTATTCTTTGGTAGAGGAAGTTTGATAATTTTGTGAATTGTCGGGCTTAGATACCGGCATTTCACGGAGGATGAAGCCGGCTAAGACTTCAGGTGTGTACACAAGGTATGGACTATAGAAATGAAAAAACAAAGGACTTTTGTGCAGAAAAATTTACGGGGGTTTTTGTGTGCCGCATAGCGGCGGAATGGAGTTAAAAAAGAATGTTGGAATTAAAAAATATTATAAAGGAATACCCGGCCGGGGACGGGAAGGTAGAGGCGCTGAAGGGCGTAAGTCTGCTGTTCCGCAAAAGTGAATTTGTGTCAATATTAGGTCCGTCCGGCTGCGGAAAAACCACCATGCTTAATATCATAGGAGGTTTAGACCAGTATACGGAGGGCGACCTGCTTATCAACGGCTGCTCAACAAAAAAATTTAAGGACAGAGAGTGGGACACATACAGAAATCATTCGATTGGCTTTGTATTTCAAAGCTACAATCTTATTCCTCATCAAAGTGTTTTGCAGAATGTTGAGCTGGCCCTGTCGCTTTCCGGAGTTTCTAAGCATGAACGGCGCCGCAGAGCTGAAGAGGCTTTACAGCTGGTCGGACTTGGAAATCAGTTGAACAAAAAACCCAGCCAGATGTCAGGCGGGCAGATGCAGCGTGTCGCTATTGCCAGAGCAATTGTAAACAACCCGGATATTATCCTCGCGGATGAGCCGACCGGTGCACTTGATACTGAAACGAGCATACAGGTTATGGAGATTCTGAAGGAGATCTCTAAGGACCGTCTTGTGATTATGGTAACGCATAATCCTGAACTCGCAGAAAAATATTCCACCCGTATTATTCGTATGCTTGACGGCAAAATCACAGATGATTCCAAACCTCTTTCAAAGGAAGAAATGGGGCAGGAGCAGCTGTTACAAAAGAATGATTCAGATGAAAATCAGCAGAAAAAACGGTCGTCGATGTCCTTTGGGACTTCCTTCGGTCTGTCTCTGAAGAATCTGATTACTAAAAAAGGCCGTACTATTTTGACGTCCTTTGCAGGCAGTATCGGAATTATCGGAATTGCACTGATTTTAGCCGTTTCGCAGGGAATGACTTCTTATATAGACGCTCTGCAGGAGGATACTCTTTCCTCTTATCCGCTTACTATTGAGGCCACATATATGGATCTTGGCACGCTGATGGAAACCTTTATGGGAACAGCAGAATCCGGATACGAACATGAAAAGGACGCTGTATATTCCAAATCTGTTGTCTACGATATGATAAATTCTTTAAGTAATATGGAAA
>CABPZV010000157.1 GCA_902462015.1 uncultured Eubacteriales bacterium
GGGGTACTGACACAGTATCAGCCGCTGGTACTGAATGAATATATTGGTCACGGCAGCCCGTGGGACTTAGACAGGGCACAGAGCGGCGTTACCGTACTTCCTCCGTATCAGGCAAAGGACGGAGGACAATGGTATAAGGGAACTGCAAACGCAATATATCAGAATCTTGCGTTTATAAACAGATATAATCCGGATTATGTTTTGATTCTTTCCGGAGATCATATCTATAAAATGGATTACAGCAGAATGATTGAGGTTCATAAAAAGAACTGTGCTGATGCTACAATAGCAGTACTGAATGTTCCGATCGAGGAAGCAAGCCGTTTCGGAATTATGAATACCGACGAAAATTTAAGAATTACTGAATTTGAGGAAAAACCTAAGAATCCAAAGAGCACTAATGCTTCTATGGGAATTTATGTTTTTTCCAAAGACATACTGGTGAAGTATCTGGATCAGGACGAGTTGAATCCTCAGTCTAATAACGATTTTGGAAAGAATATAATACCTGCCATGCTTGAAGACGGCCTTCGCATGTTCGCATATCCGTTTGAGGGATATTGGAAAGACGTAGGTACTATTGACAGCTTGTGGCAGGCCAACATGGATTTACTTGGAAGTAATCCGGTATTTAATCTTCGCGATCCGGATTTTAAAATATATTCCCGGAATGAAGCGAGACCGCCTCATTGGATGGGGGAGCAGGGTAAGACAATTAATTCTCTTGTGACTGAGGGATGCGAAATTGAAGGCTTTGTAGATAACTGCGTGCTGTCAAGTGGAGTTAAAGTATGCAGAGGAGCATATGTCAAGGACTCTGTTATAATGAGCGATGTTGTAATAGGAGAAGGATCTGTCGTAAATTACAGTATAATTGACAGCGATATAAAGCTGGGAAAAAAATGTGTTGTTGGAAGAGAACGTCTTGAAAGCAGTGGTGTTACGGTTATTTCAGGCGGAATGTCGCTTCCGGATGGAACTGTTGTTGAAGACGGAGCAATGGCAGATATGTCATATTTTAGAAATAGAATTACCGATATTAGTTTGAATTCATAGAGCGGCGGAGGAAGTATATGTCAGCAGCAGGAATTATTTTTTCAAATATACACGACAGCAATATACCCGAGCTTACGACGGCGCGCGCAATCGGATCGATACCGTTTGGATGCAGATACAGACTTATAGATTTTGCCATTTCAAATATGGTAAACTCCGATATAGGAAATATAAGTATAATTACAAACTCAAATTATCTGTCGCTTATGGATCATATCGGTTCCGGAAAGGACTGGGATTTAGCGCGCCGCAACGGTGGAATTAAAATGCTGCCTCCAAATGTTACTCCGTACGGGTACCATGGCAGGGAAGAGGCGGTTTCGCGTCTTGCGGCACTGAAAAATGTAAATCTGACTATATCGCGTATAACCGACGACTATATTGTGCTGTCAGACTGCGATATGATCTGCAACATTGATTTAAATGATATTATAAAACAGCATATTGCTGAAAATGCCAATATTACAATCGCGGTAAAGAGCTTTGAGCTTATGCCGGATACAGCCAAGCACAATACTATAGTTATATCAGATGAGGACGGCCTTGTACGCGATATACTGACATATCCGAATCATTTCAGCGGCACGGCGGAGGTAAGCCTGAACATTCTCGTGATGAGTACGGCATATTTGCAGCAGATTGTCAGGGACGCGATTGCATACAACTATTCAAGTCTGACACGGGATATTATTTCGCGTTCGCTGAAACGCGATCATGAGCGCGCGAATATTCATGTATACCGTTACGACGGGTATTATGCGGAGGTTACTTCTCTCTCCGGTTATTTCAGCCATAGTATGGATCTCATACATGATATGAATATCCGCCGTTCTCTTTTTGGGGTTCGGAGCCGGCCGGTGCTTACAAAGATCCGAAACTCTCCTCCGACCTACTACAGTGAGAATTCATCTGTCCGTAATTCTCTTATTGCCGACGGCTGCGTTATTGAGGGGACTGTTGAAAATTCAATACTATTCCGGGGAGTTAAAGTTGGCAGAAACGCAAAAATTAATAATTCTATAATTATGCAGGACGGAATATGCGGCGAGAATGTTACTCTTAACTGCGTAATAAGCGATAAAAATGTTGTCATTCGGGATGGAATAACGCTTTCAGGAGTGTCGAGCCAGCCGTATTATATTTCAAAGGGAAGAATGCTGTAACTAATTAAAAATACAGTAAAATGGGAAAGAAATACGGGAACTTTATCATATTAGTGCTTTATATTTTTGTATTACAAAAGGCTTTGCTGCCGAAGCATGCAAAAACTTAAATCAATTCGAAAAGGATGATTTTTTTTATGAAAATACTGTATGTTGCTTCCGAAGCTGTTCCGTTTGCATCTTCGGGAGGACTGGGGGATGTAATTGGTTCGCTTCCGGCTGCTGTCAGCCGCAGGCTTGGTTCTGACTCTGACGTCAGGGCGGTAATTCCGTTATATCCTTCGGTACGTGAAAAATTTGGCGACCAGATTGTCCTTGAAAAAGAGTTCTACGTACCTCTTTCATGGAGGAGGCAGTACTGCGGCATATGGAGTATAGTAAAGGATAACGTAAAGTTTTATTTTGTAGACAACGAATATTATTTTAAAAGAAATCTCCTATACGGAAGCTTCGATGATGGTGAGAGATTTGCTTTCTTTTGCCGTGCTGTTCTTGAAATGATGGGAGCGGTAGATTTTTATCCGGATATTTTACATGCAAACGACTGGCAGAGTGCGCTTTCGGTGATATATTTAAAACGCAAATATGCCGGAATAAGAGAGTACTCGGAAATCAAGACGCTTTACACTATTCATAATATTGAGTATCAGGGAATTTACGGCTTTGATATACTTAATGATATTTTTGATCTTTATGAGTGGGATCGAGGAATTGTTGAGTATAACGGCGATGTCAATTTGTCGAAGGGAGCTATTGCTGTCGCAGACAAGGTAAGTTCAGTCAGCGAAAAATATGCAGAGGAGATCTTAACTCCTTATTATTCCCACGGACTTTTTCATATTCTTGAATCGTGCAGATATAAGCTGTGCGGAATTGTAAACGGAATTGATACTGAATATTATAATCCAAGCACGGATTCTGTGATTCCTTATCACTATTCTTCCGCAAACATTTCGGGCAAGTCAAAGGATAAAGCGGCGCTTCAGAGAAAGTGTGGATTTGAGGTTAGTCATGACGTTCCGGTGATTGCAATGGTTACCCGTCTTGTCGCTCATAAGGGACTGGATCTTGTATGCCGCATAATCGACGAAATGCTTAACACAGACGATATTCAGTTTGTTTTGCTCGGGACAGGCGACAGTGATTTTGAAAATTTCTTCAGGGAAGCCGCTGAGCGTCATCCGGGGCGTTTATGTGCAATGATAGAGTTTAACAAGGATCTTTCACGCTTAATTTATGCCGGAGCCGATATGTTTCTGATGCCGTCTAAAAGTGAGCCATGCGGCCTTGCTCAGATGATTTCATCGAGATACGGAACCGTTCCTATTGTCCGTGAGACCGGCGGACTGTATGATACTGTCAAAGCCTATAATAAATATGACGGCAGCGGAAACGGTTTTTCTTTTGCAAATTACAATGCGCATGAAATGCTGGGAGTAATAAGAGAGGCTGTGGCTGTATTTTCTGATAGGCGAAAGTGGAATAAGCTTGTAAAGCAGGTTATGAATGTTGATTTTTCGTGGAATGTATCTGCGGAGAAGTATGCGGCGCTTTACCGGTCAATGCTTTAAACCAGCGGCCGAAAGAGCATGTAATACGGGAGCATTTTAATCGATTAATTTCGGTTTGGTCGCCTGGAGTGCTCAGTATGTGTTTGAGCTTTGAGTGAAATGAGGTATTATGTATGAGTCTTAATGATATGCAAGATGAGATCAGAGAATCTCTTGAGCGTAAGTTATCGTGCTACCTGGGAACATCGCCGGAGGACGCGACAAAGAAACAGATGTATAAAGCTGTAATACTCTGCGTAAAGGATATTCTTATGCAGAAGCGTTCTGAATTTAAGGAGCAGGTAAAAAAACAGCGGGCGAAGAAGGTCTACTATATGTGCATGGAATTTTTAATCGGACCTTCTCTGCGAAATAATCTTAAAAATCTTGGTATTGAAGATGACTTTAAGAATGTAATCTATGATATGGGATTCAGTCTTGATGAACTTTATGATGCCGAGCCTGATCCTGGCCTTGGAAACGGCGGACTTGGACGGCTTGCGGCCTGCTTTATGGATTCGCTGACGACTCTCAATTATCCGGCGACCGGTTTTACGCTGTGTTATGAATACGGGTTATTTAAGCAGAAAATTGTAGACGGAAATCAGGTTGAGCTTCCGGATACATGGCTGTCAGGCGGTGACGGATGGCTGATTCCTCGAAGTGACAAGAGCTTTTCTGTCCGTTTCGGAGGCCGTGTGACTGAGGACTGGGAAAACGGTAAGCTTAATATTATTCACGAAAATTATGATGAGGTGACAGCTGTTCCTTACGATATTCTGATATCTGGCTCTGACTGTACTGCCGTCAATAATCTTCGTCTTTGGCGGGCTCGCAGCGCTACAAACATTGATATGAGCCTCTTTTCACAGGGACAGTATGAGCGTGCAATGCATGAGAGTACAAACGCTGAGGTTATTTCAAAGGTGCTTTATCCTTCGGACGAGCATGACGAGGGAAAGCTTCTCCGGCTCAGTCAGCAGTACTTTCTTGTCTCTGCTTCGCTTCAGTGTATAATTGCCGATCACCTTACCGCGTACGGCTCACTCTATAATTTCGCCGACAAGACTGCAATTCATATCAATGACACGCATCCGGCGCTCGTAGTTCCGGAGCTTATGCGGATTCTTATGGACGTATATTCTTATTCATGGGATAAAGCCTGGTCGGTTGTATCGGCCGTTGTTTCATATACCA
>CABPZV010000158.1 GCA_902462015.1 uncultured Eubacteriales bacterium
ATGCTTATGGAAGAAGAATCAGATAATACCGCCTCTCCTACAGATACTGTCCAAACGGCAGCGCCGAGCCCAGAGATGCTTAATACTGACGAAGCTCCGACTGATACCCCTGCTCCAATACAGGAAAAATCCATCACTGTTATCGGAGATTCCGTATTTTTAGGCGCATCACAGTCATTTAAAAAGATATACAAAGATGCTGTAATTGACGCTAAAATTTCCAGGCAGGTTTTTGAGGCAATTGATATTGCCAAAAAATTAAACAAAAAAGGCAAACTTGGAGATACGATTATTATCTCACTCGGAACTAACGGCAATTTTAACGAGGCTACCGGCCAACAGCTCATTGACTATTTAGGTAAAGACCGGACTATTTACTGGGTTAATGTATACGGAGAAAACCTTGATACACAAAAAGACGTCAATAATACAATTGATAATCTTGTTTCTAAAAATGACAATGTATATCTGATTAACTGGGCTAAAAAAGCAAAAAAACATCCGGACTGGTTCTATCAGGACGGCATACATCTTAATACGGACGGGCAGGAAGGCTTCTCTGGCTTTATTAATAAATCTATGATATTATGACTTCAATTAATCAGTAAATAATTTTTTACGCAGAACGGAGATGAATGATTTTGAAAAATATACTGATTATTGATGATGATATTCATATCGGAAATATGCTTGAAAAAATACTTATAAAAGAAGGATACATAGTTTCCCGCGCTTATTCCGGGACTGAAGCATTGCTCGTTTTATCCGGGTCAAAGCCGGACCTTGTACTTCTTGATTTGATGCTGCCCGGATTAGATGGCAGAGATGTACTTCCACATATAAAAGGAATACCTGTCATTGTAGTAAGCGCTAAAGTTGATATTGACAATAAAGTTGATTTGCTGCTTGAAGGCGCCGTTGACTATGTAACAAAGCCTTTTAACACAAAAGAACTTTTAGCAAGAATTGCCGTACATCTCCGGGACGAAAAAAACGCATCTAATTCTTCTATGTTGACCTTTGATGATATTATCCTTAACACAGACACACATATTGTAACCATTGAAACAGGCGAAATAAAACTGACAAGAACTGAATATGCTATCCTTAAGCTGCTTATGCAAAATCCAACCCAAGTCATTACAAAATCATTTCTGTTGGAGCGCATCAGCGAAGATACGCCGGATTGCACAGAAAGCTCGCTTAAAATACACATCAGCAACCTGCGAAAAAAGCTCCGTGAAATAAATGATAAAGATTATATAGAAGCTGTTTGGGGAATTGGTTTTAAGCTGCGGAGTCTTTGACCCTCGCAGCTGTAAATCTTTACTGTTTCTTTACTATTGTCTTTACCGTTTTCTTTACCGTTTCCTGATAAAATGCCGATATCAATTGAAGGAGGTCACATTTTATGGACTATGTTCTCAGAACAAATGCATTGAGTAAATACTACAAGGATGTCAAAGTCTTGAACGGATTGTCTATGAATGTTCCCAAAGGAGCAATTTATGGCTTTATCGGTAAAAACGGCGCCGGCAAGACAACACTTATCCGACTGATTTGCGGACTTCAGGAGCCTACATCCGGCAGCTATACTCTGTATGGAAGAAAAAATACCGATAAAGAAATTGTCAAATCACGCAGACGAATGGGCGCCGTTGTAGAAACTCCCTCTATCTATCTTGATATGACGGCAGAGGATAATCTAAAACAGCAATACCGTATTCTTGGTCTTCCGTCTTATGACGGATTGACGGATATCCTGAAATTAGTGGGACTTGAAAATACAGGGAAAAAGAAAACGAAAAACTTTTCCCTTGGTATGCGTCAAAGATTAGGTATTGCAATAGCGCTTGTTGGCGACCCTGATTTTCTGGTGTTGGATGAACCTGTAAATGGTCTTGACCCACAAGGAATTATTGAAGTACGCGAATTAATACTGAAACTTAACCGCGAACGCCAAATTACGGCTTTGATTTCAAGTCATATTCTTGACGAGCTGTCGAAGCTTGCAACTCATTACGGATTTATTGATAACGGACGTATTGTAAAGGAAATGAGCGCAGCTGACTTAGAAGCATCATGCCAAAAAAGTGTACGTATTAAAGTCAGTGATATAAATGTACTTGTCCGCGTGCTTGATAAAATGATAATTGATTATAAAATTCTGTCCGATACAACTGCTGATATATATGCGGAAATTAATGTTTCCGAAATTGTTCTTGCACTTGCAGAATACAACTGTGAAGTAATTTCTATGCAGGAACATGATGAAAGTTTAGAAAGCTATTATGTCAGCCTGGTGGGAGGTGAAAGGAATGAATAAACTGTTATCTGCTGAATTTATGCGATTATATAAAAGTTTTGTTTTCAAATTATGTTTAATTTTTTCTGCCGGACTAGGGATATTCGCTGTGATTATACGGTGGCTTGATATAAGAAAACATGCCGACACCTATGCACAGTTAAGTGTTGAATACCGCAATGCAGACGGTCTGATTTTTGTGGGCAGTTTATATATGATATTTGCAGTTGCCGTATTTGTAAGTATTTTTGTAGGAACTGAGTATTCTGACGGAACAATAAGAAATAAGCTTACTATAGGTCACAAACGAAGTAAAATTTATTTTTCAAAGTTAATTGTCTGTGCAGCGGTAACTTTCACAATAAACATATTATACATTGTCGTGGTACTGTTATTTGGAAATATTTTAATTGACGGCACAACAATGAGCATAGTGAAAATTCTTTCGTTTACAGCCACATGCTCAACGGCTATAATTGCATTAACCGCAATATTGCTGTTACTTTCCATGTCCATTCAAAATAAAGCTGCAGGCGCAGTGACCTGCCTGATTGTAACGCTTGTAATGATATTTGCCGCACTCACAATCTACCAAAGGCTTAATGCACCGGAATATTATGACGCTTACAGCTTTGTTAATGAAGATACAGGCAAAACAATTTCGGTTGATAAAGAAAAAAATACTAAGTATTTATCAGGAACAAAACGTGAAGTTTATGAATTTATGAATGATTTTCTTCCTGTTTCACAGCTATACCAGGTTGCTATGAATGTATCTGATAATTTAATGTTAATCATAATTTTTGATTGTATAATTATCATTGCTTCAACGGGTATAGGAGTAACTATTTTTAAGAAAAAAGATCTGAAATAAGGAGTTTGCTATGGAAATATGGTTATGGGCTTTAATCGGTATTATGGCTATAATTATCGCTGCCCTGCTGATAAAAATACATCTTCTGCAAAAAGCTGCGAGTGAAATTAAAGACGCCTTTGCCGACAGGCTCATAACCGATACCAATACATTAATTGATATTTCATCACGCGACAGATATATGAGAGGCTTAGCAAATTCCATCAATGTCCAGCTTCGCAAACTTCGTTCTGAACATCTTCGTTTTATACAAGGCGATACAGAGCTTAAAAATGCTGTTACGAACATCTCGCATGATTTAAGGACTCCCTTGACTGCAATATGCGGATATCTTGATTTACTTGAACAGGAAGAAAAATCAAAAACAGTTGAACAGTATCTTTTAATAATCAGAAACCGTGCGGATATATTAACACAATTGACTGAGGAGCTTTTCAGATACTCAGTAATCATTTCATGTGAAAAAGAGGGCATCATAGAACCTATTGCACTGGGCAGCGTATTGGAAGAAAGCATAGCGGCATTTTATACCGCTTTTAACGAACATGGAATTACTCCTAATATTCAAATTCCCGAAAAAAAGATAATCCGAATGCTTGACCGCTCTGCTTTGACCCGTGTATTATCCAATCTTTTAAATAATTCTATTAAGTATAGCGACGGAGATTTGGATATTACTCTGTCTAAAGCAGGCGAAATTATTGTTACCAATACAGCATCCGAATTAAATGAGGTACAGGTCGGTAAATTGTTTGACCGATTTTATACAGTTGAAGCCGCCAGAAATTCAACGGGCTTAGGCTTGGCAATTGCCCGGACTCTGGTTGAACAGATGAACGGAATAATATCCGCCAAATACCAAAACAACAAACTAAGCATTCATATTATCTTTCCGGATGTTAATGCCTGAACCAAAAAGTCAGCCGTTTTCAAGACTCGCTCGCGAGTCTTGGCGCGGGATTCGGGTCAGCTTTGCTGACATAATTCATTTCCGAATCCCTGCGCATCCTCGCGGAGCGTATATCAGATGGGAGATTGGACTCCCACTAATGCAAATTTGTTACTCTCCACCTATAGAGGTGGGAGTCATCTCCCATCTGATATATCAATAATCTGACTCATTTCATGCCACTCTTCTCCACCCCAGACAGAATTAGAAATTCCTTCATCCAAAAATCCCATCTTCTTATACATATTTACTTTTGACTCAAGGCACGTCAATTTAATCATTCTGCGTCCATTATCACGTTCACGTCTGATATATTGAGACACAAGCTCCCTGCCAAGTCCCTGCATACGATACTCCGGCAAGACGTCCAAACCTAATATCATAATATTTTTACCGGACGGTTCATATAACTCTGCATTTGTGAAAAACTCGTCCCTAAATACATCTTCATCAGTTGCCAGACCGTTTAACAGGCCCGCAATCTTACCCGTAGTCTTATCAACTGCAACAAGACACAGTTCCGAAGCTTTATCGATTCTGTCTTTCATATCCTTTTCGGAACATGCTTCGTTTGGCGGAAAACATATCTGCTCAATAATGACCGCCTGATCTGCTTCATTTTTAAAAATACTTCTAAACTCAAATCTTTCTGTTAAATTTTTATCTGATATATCCATATTCAAACTCCTTTATAAACATCTAAATTAATGTTCTGCCCATTTCTTTACACATTCAATCAATTTCTTTATATCTATCGGCTTTGCTATATGCTCGTTCATGCCTGCATTCAATGCCTCACTCACGTCCTCAGCAAAAGCATTTGCCGTCATTGCAAT
>CABPZV010000159.1 GCA_902462015.1 uncultured Eubacteriales bacterium
GCGGTGTTGACGTATTTTTTGTCCGGAAATACTAAAATATAGCTTCCCATTGAGACGAGAAAGGTATCTGAATCCCCGCTGAGATCAAGGTCAAAAACCGCCGTCAGATCTGAGGGTGCCTCGCCTATATAAGACGGAAAACGGTTGATGAAAAGAAGTTTGTCAAAGGTATAGCAGAGGTTGTCGCCTGCAAGCAGCTTTGAGCAAATATATCCCTCCTTCTGCAGACCGAGTACTTTTCCGCGCGGCCGTCTGGTGGAGAGCAGCGGCGCGCAGTCGGAGGTAAGATTTTTCATGTCGTGCAGCTCACCGCGGCCGATTTTATCGCTTCTGTTCAGACCACCGAAACTGTCGATAGTTTCAGATGAAGTCTGCTGAGCGTTTAGAATGGGCAGTTTCATACTTGTTAATTTCTCCTGTTTGGAATTTTCTGATGGTTTTCAGCTCTGAGCCGTATCTTGAGGATGAATTTTATCTCTGCGCCGAAATGACGGCGGCGTATGTCGCAGTGCGAAAGATGCAGGGCAGAGGATCAGAAATATTTGTAAACGGCCTTTTTGTGCGTATGTCTGCGGTGATAGTCGCGGGCAAAGCTGTCATAAACGCTTTGCAGCATAGCGGCGGAGTTATTGTATTTGTTTATTTCTCCGAGACGGTAAGCTATACGCGATTCAAGCAGATATAGGTATACATCGTCGTAAGGGGACGGAACGAGCAGCTCCGTGTCGTATGCGGATTCGGTATTGTAACCGGAGAACGGGGCTTCCGGTGCGTCCTCGTGCGCGTCTATAATCTCTTTCCGTACCATGCGGTCGAAGGAGTCGAGCCAGCGGAGCTTTTCCTCCTCCGGCGCCGTGTTGGGACGCATTTCATCAATGCGGTCAATTGCTTCCTTTAGTTTCATAAATAACCATGCCTTCCCAGAGTGAAAAGTGTGTTCGGAGCATAAGTTTCCGCGTTTTCACACTGAATATTTTCTGCCGCCGGAGTGCGGATAAAGTGCGCTGATCCGAAAAAGATATTTGTACTGCGGATCAGCTTATTTTCTGCGGTTGGCGGCGAGCCTGTTCTCGTAATCAATGGCGTCGGCGATTCTTTCCTCCCGGCGTATAAGTACCTCGGCAGCGCATTCCGGAATTTCCACCTCCGAACCGCGTTTTATATACCAGTTCCTGTCGTTTACAGAAACAAATACATCGCCGTCATTATCTCCGGTATGCGGAATACGGATTCGGACAAGCTTTTCTCCGGGATAAGCGTTTGTCGCCGACGGAACGGTTTTTTCTGTATCTCCTTTAATTGCCGGAGTGGCGGCTGCATTAATGATGTCTGTAGAATTGCATATTGAGCTTTCTGTTTTTTTGTTTTCTGCTTTTGTCATATTTTTAACCATGCCTTTCTGTTTACTCAAAGCTTTGGCCGTTTTCATCTTTCTGAAATTCCGGTGTTACTCATCGGCAAGACACAAAACTTTGCTGTGTCCGGAGGACAACATGTGAAATATTTTGTTTAGGATAGTAATCGGTTATTTCCCTGTGAAGAACATAATCGGTGCGATGCCAGGATCATTTGCTGCCGGAACATTCTGCAAACCGCGATTTCTCAGAGCCGTCCGCCGGGAAGTTTCAGCGGACGGCCGGACAAACTCAGTTAGCGGTAGCTGTGGCCGAAAATTTAGAACAGCACATCAGGTCGACGAGATAGTTGTCGACAAGAATCTTTGCAGTTTTCATACCTTTCCAGCCGACCGAAGAGCGCTGATCAAGCGGATCGGCGGTTCCGGCAGAGCCCTTCTGCTTTACAATTGTCTGCAGGCCTCCGCCGGTAACTTCGGTAACGCCGTATGCTCCGTCGCCGATAAACAGACAGTGGAATACGGCAAGACCTGTTGGAAGACTTTCTCCGCCTTTATCAATTTTTGCTTCGGTGGACTGAACAAAACGCACACCGCACATTTTTCCGATTTCTCCGGTGTAAAGATTTTCCGGAGCGGCATACTTGTGCGCGTCAACCCATTCGGGATCGCGCATCAGGTCGTATGCTACATAAGGGTGAATAATACATACGTAATCGCCGTTTATTGTCGGCGCATTCTGAGCGCGGAGCTTGGCGACGACGCGGTGAACGGTATCAACCTTTAGAGTAGCCGTCTGGTCGAGCCCGGCGGCAGAGGTTACTTCTGTTTCTACAAGCTCTCCGTCAGAGTTTTTGCTCCATTTTGAAGCATATGATTTATTTGTGCCGAGAAGCAGGGCGTTGCGAACAATAGTATCCATTGTAAGTCCGGCCTGTCTTCCGAGCAGCTTTGTAGCTTCGAGAATCGTGTTGTCAACAGCGGTAAGCTCAAGCACATCGCTCTGTACGACAAAGTCGCCGTACTGCGCGACTGTTGCGCTCACATTAAGTACGCTGAGCGAGCTTCCGCTCGGAGTAACGCCTTCTGTAAGCGCGGTCGTAGCCTTGCCGAGAGGGGAAAAGCGGCGGAAAGAAACAGTCTTTCCGTTGCCCTTCGGTATCGGACGCTTTTGACCGAACTGCTCATGAACCAGCATGGGAGAGGCCTCGTCGATCAGGCGCATGTCATAGAAGGTTTTCATTTCTGCGGAGAGGCCTGAAGCCCCGGTATTAGAATCCGGCTGCTCCTGAGGGTCATATGCGAGAAGCTGAAGATTAAAATTATGATTTTTCATAGCTGTTTTTCCTTTCTGTTATGAATATGTGGTTTTGGCAGCGCGCACGGGAAATTCCGCTCTTCCGACAGTAGTTTTAAGCTGGGAGCACTTGCACCTTTGCGCCTGGGCCGTGTATGCAGCCGGCCGCCGTATAGCGGGAAGGAAAGCATTGCCGAGCGGTGCCGGGCGGACTGTATCATTGGGTGTCACCCGTGCTGCGGTCTAAAGACGTATAATTTCTCCGCGCATCACGCGGCGTACAATATCGTCGCGGTTTGCCTTCGACATTTTTGAAACGTCTGTGCCGAGAGTCGCACCTGCGCCTGCACCGCTTCCGTTCTCAGCCGGTCTGGCCTCGTTTGACATCAGTTTGTTTGAAAGCTTCTTTTCCGCGTCGAGAACGGCGCAGCGCAGGGCTGCCGGAATTATTTCGTCGTGATGTATTACTTCGTATGCGGTTCGTACGTCGATTCCGTTTTTCAGTATTGCGCAGAACCGGGGATTCTGCAGCTCCCGGTGAAAATTGAACCCAGGGTAAATTCCGGAGGCTTCGTCGGCCTGTTTTAACCATGTCCGGCACTGCTTTCCGGCGTTTGCACGGATAAACCGTTCTTTAGCCGCTTCATACCCGAAATGTTTTTTCATGTCCGCATCTGGTTTGCATTCTGTATCGGCAATGTTTGTTTTACCGTCCTGCATGTTTTTTTCCGCAGCAGCTGTATTTCCGGAAACTGCTGATTTTTCCGAGGCGGCGGCAATTTCCGTTTTTTCCGGATTTTCGGTTTTATCGGGTGCCCGGTCGGCGCTTTCTGTCTGAACTGAGGAATTTTCTCCGGAGGCCGGTTCCGCCGGAGCCTGTTCGGAGGCTGAAATCAGTGAACCGACGGCCTCCGAGAGCGCCTCGGTATCTGACGGGTCGATTCCGCAGTGCGCCGCGAGCCTGTTCAGAATCGGTGAAATTTCTTCAAGACGGGACACGGCTTGCTGCGAATTTTTGAGTCTTTTGCGTATAGTGTCCCGTATCCGTTCTTCATAGAGCTCTTTAAATTCTCCGCGGATGAGTTTTTCAAATTTTTCCCTGCCGCCGTCTTTCTGCTTTGCAGATTCAGATCCGCATACTTCACTGTATTCTCCTTGACGGGCGGCGGTTTTTGAATTCCCCGAAGCGGAGGCGGCAGATGCGGCGCTGCCGCTGACAGCTGCATTTGCAGCGGCGGCTTCCGTATTTGACGCGGCCTCAGATCCGTCCGCTGACGCGTCAGACAGAAGCTGAAGCACGGAGTGCGCGCCTGCATTATCCCTGAACACAGGACTGCCGTGCGAACCGCTGAGGTTTTTGTAAAGATATGTTGTCATGACCTTCTATCCTTTCTGCATGTATCGTATGCGAAACGCTTGTATCTATTTAAGCCGTATTGGCAGAATCCAAGCAAAGCTGTTCAATAAGGGGCTTGCCCCGTCAAATGGCGTGGTAACCATTCCAGTGGTAGATACAATCTCCCACTGAATGGTGAAATATAACCTAACGCAGATGTCCCCCGCCTTAATAGCGGGGCATCTTTCCTAAGTTATAGGCTCTTCAGTATTGTGCAAGGCTGTCATAATTTTCATATAGCTTCCACAAAGCGAAAGCTTTTTCTCAAATTTATGACCTGCCTTTTTGACATACTTTTAGCTTTGGTCGGTTTTATCTTCCGTGAAAATCAGTTTCATCTGACCTGCAAGGATAAAACTTTGCTGTGTCCGGAGGGAACAGTACCGACTTTGGATAATTTTCACCGAGAATTTGAAATCCGCTGCGGAGCGATCTGAAAACCGCATGAATTTCAGGACTGTGAGCGGCTTTCGGAGCGCAGCAGATTTTGATATGTCCCGGTTTCAGATTTATGATGGGCTTTTCTTTGAGCCATTCCTGCGCGGCCGCGTTTTTTACACACTCGGCCGCTGTATATGAAAGAATCGTAGCCGCCGCGCACACAATATCAAAACCGTGCGGCGCATAATCCGCATGTCCGCGGATTTCAAGCTCATCTTCTGTTATCTTTATATTAAGCATAGAGAATTCATTTAAAATCAATAAGGGTTTTGTTCCGTCAAATGGCGTGATAGCCATTCCAGTAGGAGAATGTATCTCTCACTGAATGGTGTAATGTAACACGCCGCTTTAGAAGCCACCGTCTTAGAGTCTACCGCCATTAAAGCGGCAGTTTAATGGCGATTGCCTTAAGGGGCGACCGTCA
>CABPZV010000160.1 GCA_902462015.1 uncultured Eubacteriales bacterium
AAGGCTGCTGATTTTGCAAACTGGGTAAATACAAAAATACTTCCGATAAAATATCCGTTTTACGGCTAACCTTAGAAAGGAAAGGTTTTCTGGCAAACATGAAAAAAATTATTATGCTATTAAAGTTTTGTTCGTTTTTTGTGCTGGGAATGATATTTTTCTCCTCCACCGCCAATGCATACATTGATCCCTCGGCTATGACATACATAGTTCAGATTATAGTTGGAATAGTGGTAGCGGGTGGAGCTGCATTCGCCTTTACTTTCAGAAAATTAAAAAGAAAAATTACAAGAAAGAAAGATGACGGCTCCGGGCAGGGCGATTATGAAGATAACAGCGGTGACAGCGGTTCTTACGATGACGATGAGTTTGACATTGATGACGATGAATTCGGTGCGGAAGACGACGGTAAGAGCTCCGAAGAAGAATCTGAAAAGTAATTATTCAGAAGAAATTTAACATGAAAATCGTCAAAAACAGTTATAAGTCAATTTTGATAATTGCCGCTGCTGCCATTGCCGCATTTGCTGTAAATCATTTTTTAGTTTCAGCCGTCAGAATTGTCGGAAACTCAATGCAGCCTGTGCTCAATAAAAACGACTGGGTTTTAGTAAGCCGTTTACCGTTTGAACCTGAATACGGCGACATAGTGATTTTCCAAAAGCCGGACGTGACCGATGAAGCAATAGTAAAGAGAATTATCGGAGTTCCGGAGGATACTGTTGAAATAAGAAAAGGTATTATATACATAAACGGAAATATAGCAGACGATAGTTTTTCGTTGTTATTGGAAGATGACAATATGGAGAAAATTACGGTTGACGAGGACTGTTACTTTGTTTTGGGAGACAACAGAGCTGAATCGAATGACTCACGGAAATGGGCAAATCCTCTTGTACACCGGGAGGAAATAAAAGGAAAGGCAATCGTTAGGTTTTTTCCTGGAATAAGAAGGCTAACATAAAAACAGGGAACTTTTGGTATGGGACTTATCGGCAATATACTTGGTACTCCGCTTGGTTACATTATGAAGCTTTGCTATGATGTAATTAATAATTACGGACTTGCTATAATTATATTTACTCTTTTGACAAAGGTAATTTTATTTCCGATTTCTTTAATGGTTCAGAAAAACTCTATTAAGATGATTAAAATGAAGCCGCGTCTTGACTCGCTTAAATATCAGTATGTCGATGACAAAGATGCTCTGCTTGACGCTCAGAGCGATCTGTATAAGCAGGAGAAATACAATCCCTTTGCAGGAATAGTTCCTCTGCTTATCCAGCTGCCTCTTATATTCGGGCTTATTGATGTGGTATACAGACCCCTGAAGCATATTCTTCATTTTTCGCAGAACGCCATAAACGCATTTACATCTAAAACTATGGAGCTGACCGGAGTGACAAGTCTCGGATCGTCTCCTGAGCTTGCTGTTTTGCGGAACGTGGCTGACCCTGCAAACTATGACGCATATATGTCCTGTCAGTCCGAAGCGCTCAGCGGAACTGAGGTCTCTCAAATGATTGAAAAAATGCGTGCTGTAGATATGAACTTTTTAGGCTTCGATTTATCGGCGGTACCAGGCTTTGCTCTTAATCTGTTAGTCCTTATTCCTGTTCTCGCAGGTCTCAGCGCCTTGATAATGTGCGTTGTGCAAAACAAGATAAATGTTCTGCAGGTTGAGCAGGGAGTTTTTGCCCGCTGGGGAATGACTGTATTCATGATTGCATTTTCGGTGTATTTTGCTTTTCTTGTTCCTGCCGGAGTAGGTCTGTACTGGATATTTGGAAATCTGTTTTCAATTCCTGTAATGTATCTAGTTAACATTATTTATAATCCAAAACAATATATTGATTATGATACTCTCGACAAGATTAAAGCGAGAGCGAAGGAGGACGCTGAGTTACGTCGCAGGAACAGTAAGCTGTCGAGAAAGTATTACCGGGAAATCTGCAAGGGAAATACGCTTGAAAATATGAGGCTTATGTTCTATTCTGAGCAAAGCGGTTTCTACAAATATTTTGAAAATATAATAAGTGCGCTGCTGGAAAAATCGGATGAGGTCATATACTATATTACAAGCGATCCGGTCGATAAGATATTTGATCTCAGAAATGACAGAATCAAGCCTTATTATATAAGCGGAAATCAGCTGATTGCTTTTATGATGAAGCTTGAGTGTAAAATGGTTATCATGACTACTCCTGACCTTGAAAAATATCATATAAAGCGGTCGAGAGTGAAAAAGAACATAGAATATGTTTTTGTAGACCACGCCTGCACAAGCTTTAATCTTACATACCGCACCGGCGCGCTGGATTATTTTGATACAATTTTTGTTGTAAGCAAAAATCAGGGGATTGAAGTCCGTGAAATGGAAAAACTGCGCAAAACTAAGAGAAAACGTATTGTAAAATGCGGGTACGGACTTATTGACAATATGATTTCGGCTTATAATTCTATGGAAAAAACCGAAAATGACAAGCCGACCATTCTTGTTGCTCCGTCCTGGCAGTACGACAATATTTTGGACAGCTGTCTTGACAATATTCTATCCGGCTTAATATGTGAAAAATACAGAGTTATAGTCCGTCCTCATCCTCAGTATATACGTCGTTTTCCGCTTCAGATGGAAACCATCCTTGAAAAGTATAAAGACAAATTCAGCCCGGATTTTATGATTGAGACTGATTTTTCTTCCAACGTTACAGTTTATACAGCCGATATGGTTATCACCGACTGGTCGGCTATTGCATTTGAATTCAGTTTTACTACGGATAAGCCTTCTCTTCTTATCAATACTGAAATGAAGGTAGTAAATAAGGATTATAAAAAAATCAAAATGAAGCCCTTTGACATTACAGCAAGAGATATTATAGGAAAATCTATCAGCAAAGAAGAAACTGTGAATATAACTGATGCTGTAGATAGTCTGTTGTGTGACCAGGACAGCTATAAAGAAAAGATAAAAGAGCTTAAAAACAGTTATTTTTATAATCTCGGAAAAAGCGGAGAAGCCGCGGCTGATTATATTATAGAGCGTCTGTCCGGAAAGAAGCCTGCAGATATTGCTTCTGCAGAAGGGCAGACATATGAGGGATCACAGAATACATTAAAAGGTGCTGCAAATACTGGTATTTTATAAACTATCATAGTTTTTTCAGTAAAAAAAATCTGTGAGAGCTTAAACAAAAGTTTTGAAAGAGACTTAAGCTTACAGTAGTATAATCTGAGAAAGTAATCTGCAGATTAGTTTATGCTTGTAATCAAAGTCCATGTTCAGAAATACAAAAATAAGGCGTTGATTTGAACACGCGCTTTATTTTTGAATTTTTTGGGCTCAAAACGCATTTAATTCAGTATATTTTGTTCAATACAAAATATAAATACAGGAAAATCGAACAGAAACAAATCTAAAGCTGAACAACTGTCTTTCAGAAAAATGCCCTGAAATCAGTAATGCCGTGCTTTAATGCTCCGGTCAGAAATGTTTTTTTGAGAGTTCAGTAACAGCTTTAATGTCAAGATTCATTCAATGAATCAGGAAAGGAAAGGTATTAGAATGAAAAAAACCAAAACCATTATCTCTGCCGCTCTGTCCTTAGCGATGCTTGCGGGATCAGTTTCGCTTTTCGGATGCTCCTCAAAGAAGGAAAAGGTGTTGATTTACACGAGTGCGGAGGATTTCAGAGTTGAAGATTTGAAGGCAAGATTGGAAGAGGAATTTCCGGATTATGACTGCGTCGTGGAATACAAAGACACGGGCAGCCATGCAGCAACTCTTATCGCTGAGGGAAAGGATACAGACTGCGATATTACATACGATTTGGAATATGCTTACTTAGAGCAGCTTTCTGAAAAAGGCGTCCTTGCAGATTTGTCTTCATATGACAGATCGGTTTACACAGAAGACGCAGCGGTAAGCAATTACTATCTTCCTGAATTAAGAAACGGCGGCGCAATAATAGTCAATCCGGAGGTTCTTGAAGAAAAGAATCTGCCTGTTCCCCAGAGCTATGACGATTTACTTAAGCCTGAGTATAAAGGTCTCATATCAATGCCCAATCCTAAATCCTCAGGTACAGGATATATGTTTTTGAAGGCTCTGGTTACATCAATGGGTGAGGATGCGGCGTTTGATTATTTCGACAAGCTCAGCGAAAATATACTGTCTTATACGTCATCTGGCTCCGGTCCCGTTAATGCTCCCAAGAACAAAGAGGCTGCAATCGGTCTTGGAATGACTGCTCAGGCTGTCAACGCTATAAACGACGGAACTAAGCTTGACATAATATTTTTTGAGGAAGGCTCTCCATATTCAATGTACGGACAGGCTATAATCAGCGGCAAGGAAAAGAGAGAATGTGTAAAAAAGGTATTTGACTTTTTAATAAATACCTATTCAAAGGAAACAAACAATAAATTTTACCCAGAACAGATATTCAAGGATTCTGTCTGCGAAATTGAAAACTATCCGAGCAATATCAAATATTCAGATATGGGCGTAAATACAAACGCTGAAAAAAGCAGACTTCTCGAAAAGTGGAAATACTAAGCTGTACAATTAAAGGGTAAACGTTAAATGACGGGATTTTCGCTCGTAATGAAATAAAAAGCTAAGTTTTAAGCCTTTGCGGTTTGAGCGCAGTTTGATGAAGCCGGATATACAGATTTAATGTATATCCGGCAGAAAGGTGCAATTAGAGATGGCGGATAATAAAAACAAATTAAGTGTAATTTCGGTATTTCATGAGTTTGAGAAAAAACGGGTGCTGGATAACATCAGTTTTAATGTTTCGGAAGGGGAATTTCTTTCGATTCTCGGACCGTCCGGCTGCGG
>CABPZV010000161.1 GCA_902462015.1 uncultured Eubacteriales bacterium
GCTGGATGGCAGAAAATGCGTCGCTTATCGGCGGGGCCGCAGCAGTTGATGCGCTCATAAATGACGGTTATCTCGGAAACCGCTGTAAAACTGGGGAATCCGCTTCTCTAAAGTACTTCACCACCGAAGCACGTCAACAGATTGTATTTGAAGAAATGAAAAAAATCGTCAGAGCATACTTTGACCTCTGGTATGTATAAAATTCGTCTATTTTTCTAAATTGAAATATCAAATAGGACAAATTGAACTTGCCCCGCAAAATGGCGTGGCAACCATTCCAGTAGGAGATTGTATCTCCTACTGAATGGTGAAATGTAACCCGCCGCCTTAGAGACCACTGCCTTAAGAGGCCACCGCCTTAAGAGGCGACCACCATTAAGGCTGCTTCCTTAATGGCGGGACATCTTGCCTGAGTTATACCTTATTCGCTATGTCTTTTTCTATGTCCCATTTCATTTTACCACGAAACCCTACACCTTTTATTTTTACAATCTATAAAAATTACTTGACAATTAATCTATGTTGTGATATAATAACAGAAGATTTTTGGTGAAGTCAATATGCCGGGGTGTGGCTCAGTTTGGTAGAGCGCTTGGTTCGGGACCAAGAGGTCGGGTGTTCGAGTCACCTCACTCCGACCAGCGGGCATTGTCCGCAGATAAGCATCGCATAAGGGTTATGCGGTGCTTTTTTGTTGTATTGCCTACCGTCTCAGAGGCTAACGTCTGGCAGTCGGATGATATTTTTGCTTTTGTTCAATAAGAGACTTGCCCCGTCAAATGGCGTGGCAGCCATTCCAGCAGGAAATTGTATCTCCCACTGAATGGTGAAATGTACCCCACCGACTGAAAGGCGATCGCCATTATGGCGGCCGCTTTAATGACGATTGCCTTAATTGCGGGACATCTTGCCTAAGTTATAGGTAATTATTGTATATATAAAAACCGGATTGTCACGTCAATCCGGTTTTTATTAAAGTATTTAAACTGATAAGTATTACCGCAAATTTTTAGCCGTCGTTTTTTATAAAATTATCATTATAGTAATCTGAGTGTTTTGCAAGTTCTGTGTTTAGAGCATCAAGTCCGTATTTTTCTGCTAAGGTTTCGAGCCCCGAAAACAGATTTGTGCCGAGACCAAGACGGTCACCGTCTATTTTGCAACCAAGTGCAGCCAGAGTAGTTGGAAACATATCCATTGGTGTTATTACGCGGTTTTTAACATTTTCTGCTTCAGCTGATGGGTTTATTATGCAGTTGTAGACATGTCTTTCATACTCAGAATTTATATTTCTGGAAAAGTATTCGGCATCCATACTGAGGTGATCTCCGCAGATTATAATAGCGGTGTCCTCATAGAAATCCTGCTCTTTAATCCAATCGACAAAAGCGGCGGTTTGTCTGCTGGAGCATGCGATGACATTTTCGTAATTTTCTGTATACTCATTCCAGCACAGGTCGCATTTATATCCGCCAATGTGGTGTGTATCTACTGTCAGCATCGTAAAGGCAAACGGCTTTCCGGATTCTGACATTTCGGTCAGCTTTACCTTTGCATATTCGAACAGATGTTTGTCTTCCATTCCCCACCAGACACGATAATTTAAAGGAACAATACCGTCCTTTCTGGCTGAATTCAGGTCATAAACATAATCTGTTCCATGCTGAAGATAGTAATCGTCTCTGCCCGCGAAGCTTGCGTCAGATCCTACCATCAATGCCTGAAGGTATCCGGCGTCATGTAATATATCCTGAATTGTGCAAAGTCCAGGAAGTATGGTTTTATAATTTCCGAGCGTATTTCCGTTGACAGGGACAGAAAGCGGTACGCCGGATGTCTGTGCGATCATAGAGGCTACCGTCCATGTTGTGTTTTGTGTGACTCCCCATCCTCCGACTCCGCTGTTGTGCGAGAAGTTTGTGTTTTCTTCCGCAAGCTGATAAAGCTCAGGAATCAGGTTGTATGGTTCTGCGCCGCCTAAATCCCCGGAAAGATACGAAGTTTCCATCGACTCTAAGAATATATAAATCAGATTTCGCTTATTGTCAGGAAATAATATTTCGGTATTTTCAGGGTCAGCATATTCGGTTTCATAAATGGAGGACTTTCTCAAAATTTTACTTGCCCATTCCGGAATTCCTACGGAGAAACAGCTGATTGTTATGAGAACCAAAAACAGTAACACCGAGATTGCAGTACTTACTTTATCTGAAAACGGATATAGGCGTAACTTTTTATCGCCGCTTTTTGTCTTGAATTTTATAGAAAAGGTACGGTTGATATCCAGCAAAAGAATAACTATAACAATTGCCGAAAATATAAGCGCAGGGCGGAGAGAATTTAATAAATAGTCATTAATTAAATTTGAAGATGTTCCGTTCAATCCTGCGTTCAGCGTATATAGTATAGACGCAAAGCCGATATCTCCGTATTTCTTTATATACCATCTCGCCGCAAAAAAAGCTGTAAAACCAGCTGTCACGAGGACGATGCATATTATGTTCAGCAAAATGTTTAATATTTTAACTTTTTTACTCAATTTGTTCTTTTCCTTTGTTAAAAATAAAAGCAGGATTTATTAAGAATGCAGATGCGTACAGTTCAATAAGGAGCTTGCCCAGTCAAATGGCGTGAGAGCCATTCCAGTAGGAGATTGTATCTTCCACTGAATGGTGAAATGTAACCCACCGACTGAAAGGCGATCGCCATTATGGCGGCAGCTTTTATGGCGGGACATCTTGCCTCAGTTATAACCTAACGCAGATGTCCCCCGCCTCCTAAGGCGGCGGGTTCCACTTCAAGGTTTCAGTGGGAGTTATAATCTCCCACTGAAGCCCTGAGGAGCTAACGCTCTCTGCGTAAGTTGCAATCGTTCGCAAGCTTTGCTCTTTGCGAGCAAAGCAGGAGCGTTGCTCCGATTTAAATATAAAACCGGCTGAACTGTTAAATTAGTGAAATATAATTTTTGCAATTTTCCAACCGCTGTCATCGCCGGTTGTGTTGACAAAAAACAGCTGCCAGTCCTTAACGTTTTCCTCTTCATATGCTCCGGAGTTCGGATTATAATATTTAATCAAAAAATCCACGCTGCACGAGAAACAGTTGTCTCCCCACTTTATATAGTCATGAGAAGCTATGTTTTTTTCGCTGACAGTGCTTTTTTCACGCCACGCGAGAGAGTCAAGCACTATGCTGAGATATTTATAAGCCTCGGAATCGGGCTGGATATTGGGGAGAATTAGGCTTTCAAAGTTTTCTTCTATATAGATTCTTCCGTCGGTGTAATATTTTATATAGTTGTCGGTAAATTGCTCTACATACGTTTTATGTGCTGTCATTAATTCATCGGAGCTTTCACGTTCAAAACTGTATACCCAGTTTTCAGCGGCTGTAACGGTGAGCTTTTTTCCGTCTTTATCCGTAATTTCAATTTTAGGCTCTGAATACAAACCTCCGACACGGTAAACGCAGACGCGTCCTGGATTTGTTACAAACTGTACGATGCTTTCAATTTCGCCTGGAACCGCTCCGGGAGTAATCAGTTCACTTTCAGTAAGCTCTACGGAATTTAATGTGACTGAGGAACCCTCCGGCGCGTATATTTCTGCTGTTTGCAAAAGCTCAGACGGATATTCATATTCGTACACGCCTGAATTTTCGTCCGATGATACCGGTGTCAGAGCTGTTCCGTCATATGCACTGACGCTGAATTCGATACCGGCCGTAACAAGTCCGTCAAGGAAGTATTTTACTCTGTGCGGAGCAGGATCGGCTTCAGAATTCCATTTGTCGGTGGAAGGGTAAGGGAGATTGGATTCTGTTATAAAATCGGATGTTACAGTTTTACCGTTTACCGTCACAATTGCGTCTGATGGGACGATAAATGTCAGGCTATGCAGTCTGGACGGAGGAAAAGCGTACGATATTGTTTTTATTCCTGTATCTTCATCTATTGAAACCGACATTACCGAGAGCTGGTTCTCTCCTGAAAAAACCACTATATTGGGATCTCCGTAGCCTTCTCCGGCGTTGTATACCTCGCAGATCGGAAGCTTGACCGGATTTTCGTATGCCGAAGACGGGCCGCTGTACTTTTCGGTTTTTTCGATATATGAGGAGTTAAGTCTGCTTCCTTCAAATGTGACAGAAGCTCCTCCAGGAACTTTTATATAAAGCGCGTCATAGTGCAAATCGGAAAAGTCAGCCTCATAATCAAGCTCCGCTTCTCCCCATTTGTGAAAGCCGAACAGTGTTTTACCTGCTGACTCAAAGCTTATCCGGGCGATTTTTCTTCCCCCGGCGATAAGGGTATAAACCGGTTCTTCATCGCTGTATTCTCCGGCTCTTTTTTCGTATGTTATACTGTCCTTCAGCATCGGCATGATAACTTCATTTACCACCTGAGAGGCGGTAGAAAAGCTGCCCGTATTATTCGGAAAGTTATTTGTAATATATTCTGCAAGTCCGTCCTCACCGAGGCTGTTTATATAGCCTGAGATTACAGTGTCCGGACGGGAATTTTCGTACTGGCTCATATAAAGAGCAAATAAGGACGCGCCGGCGATAATCAAAACCAAAGCACATGAGACGGATATAATAAACACACGCCAGAACAGGGGAATTTGTTTTTCCTTTTTTTTCAGTATCATTGCAATTTCCTTTCTGCCGCCGAACAGCGGAGACTTTAACGCTGTTCGGCAAAAATATGCTGGGAATGGTTTAATATATTTTAGATATCGGTATTTCCTTTTACATAAAAATCGATTACATTGCGTACTTGCGGAAATTTTTATTTGATTAGAAACGCAGTGGGAAGGTCACGTTCTCCA
>CABPZV010000162.1 GCA_902462015.1 uncultured Eubacteriales bacterium
ACATCAGAAGCAAAGTTTGTTAAAAGCGGTGCGGCGCCGTCATATGTGATACGGGACGGCAGTCTGTTTAAGGTATCTTCCGGAACTATACCGGTTGGAATTACACGCGAAATAGGGGCGGAACAGATAAAATTCAAACTCGAAAAAGATGACGTTATAGTAATGGTAAGTGACGGAATTGCTCAAACACTTGAAGACAGTGCATGGCTTGCTGATATTATTATTGGGGAGTGGGATGATAATCTGAGAAAATTAAGCGATAAAATCCTTGATGCTGCGGCAGAGCGTAACAGTAGGCGCGACGATATGACGGTGGGACTCGTCAGAATCAGTAGCTTAAATGAAGAATGTGCTCATAGCTAAATTAATGTAAGAAAACCGGAAATTTGTCTGATTTCCGGTTTTTTATATCTTTTTTAACCTTGAATCATTATCCTGTTTGTGTTATAATTGTATTGTAATTTTTTTAATAGGAGGAGAAACGGTTAAAAGAATGAGAAAAAGGATATTAGCACTGCTGTTAACTGCAGCCTTTATATTGCTTATGGTTCCGTCTTTACAAGTTGCGTCGTTTGCTGCACCTGATACTACATATACCGGAACGGAAAACGAAAAAATAGTATATAATTTTTTGATCGATGTTTTAGGAGTCAATGATGCCGCAGCGGCAGGGATACTTGCAAATTTATATTCGGAATCTACATACAATCCTAATGCCGAGCATATAGAAGCGGATGGATCTCTTAGCTATGGACTTTGTCAGTGGAATAAAAGCCGTCTTACTGCGCTGAAGGAATTTTGCTCTGCAAATGGTTATGACTATACAACGCTGAACGCACAACTTTATTTTCTTAAGTATGAGCTTGAAGGCAGTGAAGCAAAAGCTTATGAGAAGGTTAAAAACGTAAGTAATACTGCTGACGGGGCATATCTTGCCGGGTATAATTGGGCGGCATATTTTGAGCGTTGTGCCAGTGTGTATTATGAAAGACGCGCTTGCCTTTCGAGAGATTCTTACTGGCCTATTTACGGAGTTGCGCCTAAGGTTATGACCGCGCGCGGAATAAATTATCCGATAACGCTTCTTGGCGGTTCGCACTTTTCTCTTTACGGGTCGGTTGAGTCACCGAATGTCCTGACAAAGGCTGAGGTTAGTATTAAGAACTCTTCCGGAAATGTCATGTTTAGTTATGTAACTTCCGGAAAGAAATATATTGATATTAATCAAAACGCGGACAGCAAAATGCTTTTTAACAAGTTAACTGACGGTCAGTATTATTATTGCGTTTATGCTGAGGACAGCTGCGGCTTCGTATTGAATTTTTCGAGAGAATTTACAGTCGGTTCGGCAGAAACCAAGACACAGACCTTGTCATCTCAGGAAGCAGCTCATAATCATAACAACTCACTCGGATATTCCTGGGACAATGGAACGGTAATTATTGAGCCTACGGTAGAGGAGGAGGGCTTGATTCTTTATACTTGCTACTGTGGGGACAGCAGAACAGAAACGCTTCCTAAGCTTGCTTCCTCCTTTACAATATCGTATGATGCGAACGGTGGTATCGGAGCGCCGGAAGCTCAGGGGAAGGTGAGAGATACCGATATTTATCTCAGCGAGTCGATTCCGGTAAGGGAGGATTATATTTTTCTCGGCTGGTCTGAAAATAAATCGGCGGATGAAGCGGAATATAAGGCAGGAGATATATATTCCAAAAATGCAGATGCAGTTCTTTATGCAGTATGGCGTGAAGAATTTATTTCTGTGAAAAAAATCACTTTATCTTTTGTGAATACATCGCTCATGATAGGAGAATCCGTAAAACTTGAGGCGGAAATCTTTCCGGTTGATGCAGCAAATAAAAATGTAGTTTGGACAAGTTCAGATCCTACTTTGGTTACTGTTGATACAAACGGTAATGTAACGGCCATTGGTGCCGGGACTGCTATTGTAACGGCGTCCGCCGAAGATGGAAAAGGAAGTTATGCATCCTGTTATGTAAATGTTGCCGGGCCAGATTGGGTTATTGGAGATGTAAACGGCGATGGAGAAGTAAACAGTAAGGATTTGTCACGAATGATGAAGTATTTAGCCGGATTAGATATCAATGCATTTTTCCCGGATGTTAATGAGGACGGAAATGAAAATGTTATAGATCTTTCCCGTCTCATGAAAATTATTTCCGGCTAATTATATGAAACATTGTTTTAAAATAGTATAATTAGATTCTGAAATAGCTCTGTCTGTCACAAGAAATAATGTCTATATGAATATCAGTAAAAACGGAGTTTCGTAAATTATATTATTTGTGAAATAGTCCTGTCAGATAAAAAGTCAGTCTCATATACGTTAAAATGAGACTGACTTTCTCGTTTTTTTAACTCGTAAGCTGTTCATAGTTTTTAATTAAATTTTTATATTCAGCTTGCTGAATCTATTTGCTGGGGTTTACAGTTATTGGTGTGAGCAGTTATTAAGACAAACTCATTTTTATACTGGGATCTTCGTATTCTGTGTTCTGGCGGGGCATAAGTGTTAAGAAAGGTATAAATTGTGTTGTCTCGGAGATAAAAACCGGAGATTTTATTCTTGCTTTTAATTTTTGTTTTTAAATATATTGCAGACTCTTTTAAAGACACCATTCTTTTCTCTTTTAAAAGCCATGTTTGTGCTTGTCTATGATATGAAAGAGGTTTTTTGTCGGTCATTATAATATAATCTATGTAAAGAGACAGGAATTGATCGTCGTTTTGCGTTATATCAAATTCCGATAAAAAACATATGCCGCTCGATTTATTATTTGATTTTGTTTTTCGTTTATTTGTAACTTTAGTTTCTTTGGAATTTTCGATATTAGATGTTTCACGTGAAACATTAGACTTGAGCGAGGATAAAATACTTTTTATACAATTTTCAGTCACTTGTCTGTAAAACGAATTTATGCGTTCTGCCTCTTTAAATATTGGCACGGATAAATGTATTGAGGAAAATATATCTTTTTCGTCTTCGGAAAAGACTTGCGGCGTAAAATATTCGGAATTGAGATTTGTAATTATATATGTATTATAGTTCAGCAATTTTGTGCTCCTTTCTTTTTTTGAAGCAGAATTTACTGCCTACAGAACCAATCGCTTTATTATGTGGGAGATCAATTACCGCTTTACAGTGACTGCCTTATAATAATTTATCGGCGAAGAATTAGTCTCTAAGAAAATATATTCTATTTTCCTCTTTTGTCGAAAACATTAGTCTGTAGATTAAAAGGGCAGAATGTCTCCGATATAGACTTCGCAGTATAATGAACCCGGATATATAATCATTATATGAAGCTTAGATATCAATAATGCAATAAAAATATCCCGCGACTGCTAATCGCGGGATATTTTTAAATATTCATAATTTCGTTAATCACATAGGCTCAATGATTCCGTAATCTCCGTCATCGCGTTTGTATGCAACGCTCATCTTGCCATTTTCAGCATTTGAAAACATATAAAATTTATGTCCCAGTAAATTCATATGAAGTATAGCTTCAGACGGTGACATAGGACGCATTTCAAACGTTTTAACAATTTTTATGTTAAAATCAGTTTCTTCTTCATCAACTGAGTCGCTGATGGTCATATCGTCTGCGGCGAAAGCGCCGCTTCTCAGTTGTTTTTCAAGTTTAGTTTTATTCTTACGGATTTGACGAAGGATTTTTTCTATAGCTTCGTCGAGAGCATTGTTAAAGGTTTCGGCAGTAACTTCGGCACGGAACATTGTTCCGTGATTTGAAATAGTAAGTTCAAGTCTTTCTAAATTTTTAATTTTTGAAAGAGTTACATAAGCTGTTGTGTCATCGTCAAAAAATTTATCAAATTTCTTGAGTTTGCGTTCAAACAGCAATTTAAGATCTTCCTGAACTTCCATTTGACGTCCGATTGTCGTAATTTTCATAGAAACAACCTCTTTTCCTTAGCCGTGTTAGAAATAAAAGATTATACAATGTGTATTAGAGTATATATTAAAAGTCCTTCTGTTAATCTTTATTTCCACAATACAATTATAACATAAATCCATAAAAAGTAAATAGATTATTTATTAATTCTATGTTTATTTTTATTAGACTTATAAGTTGAATGCTTCGCCATTGCAGTAATTCTATAAACAAAGCATTCCATCTGTAAGACGCTTAGTTCAGCGGCAAAGTAATAGGTCATAAACTCTACGGCGGGCTATGAGAGACTTGGCGCTATAGCGGTGGAGAGCTTGCAAACTTTTCCGGCTGAAGTGCAATTCGCCACCGAATTTCTCCATGGTAGGGCTTTGAGTACTTATGGAGACAATGTGCAAAGTGTTTCACGTGAAACAAATTCGAGCAAATTTATAATTGAATAGCAGCAATCATTGTACCATTTAATTTTTTTTCTTTTCGAAACGAAAAAAATTTATCTGTATTGCATGCGGTACAAAGCGAAGCTATATTTATATTTTCCGGGCTTATGCCTTCTTCACTTAACAACCATGCATTCAGGGCCGGGAGATCGTAATAAAATGACAGTCCATCCTCGCTGTGTGAAACTATAAAATTTTCCATACACGTTCCAACGCTTTTTCTTACCGCAGTTATAAAATCATTTTTGACTTCAAAGCAGCAGGAATGAATTGATGCACCAATAGCAACTTGTATTTTGTTTTTATCGGCACCGTAATTTACCATAATGCGAACGGCATTTGCGGCGATTCCGGGAATATTATCTTCAGAAAAATCAGACGGCCTGCCAATGGTGCCGCGCCATCCGGCATGAATAGCTGCTGCAACTTTGTTTTGAGCATC
>CABPZV010000163.1 GCA_902462015.1 uncultured Eubacteriales bacterium
AAATTTCCGGTCCCCCTGCAAGAATAACAGAACCGGGAAGAAGCTTTTTTAAATCTGACGCCTGATGCATCATGCTTTCAATATTCCATATATAACATGAAAAAAGAAATATGTCTCCGCGTGACTCATATAACTCGGATAAGACGCGATCTCTCGAGTCGGAAATTGTACGTTCAATCATTTTAACCGTGACTGGCAGTCCGCTGCGCTCCTGCTTTATAGCGGCAGTATCAGTTTTAACTTGCAATTCAGATGAGTCTGATTCGCCTTCCGTTTTTCTATCCCGATAAATAATTCGGCAGTCTAATTCTCTGTATTCAATTATCGCGTCTGCAAGACATCTGAGGGCAAGAGACGTATGAATATAGGAGGCGTTAAGGGTAAACAAAACAATGTTTTTTACTGTATATCCTTTTTTATCGCTATCTTTCATTCATTTAAATCCTTTTTTATAACTAAAAATTACTAAAAATCACTAAAAACAAATTTCCCGCCTGTCAAACGCCGCAAGCTAAACGCCTGCCTTCCGGACGTCTTGAAAGACGACGCATTGACAGGCAAGCGTCTTAACTCACGTACATCTTACTATTAGTTTTTTAAGAAAAAATCCTGCGTATAATCTGCTTTGCTGCTTTGTCGACGCCGCTAAAATTCATGGCGGACTTGTAAATCTTTTCGATTTCAAAGTGATTTTTTCTTACCGATTCAAAGGCCGAAGAGACTTCTGTTCCAAGTAAAGTCTTATACTTTTCAATTCTGTGAAGCTCGCTTTTTAGTTCCGAAACCGATCCGGAATAGAGAAACCGGTTCATATTTACTGAGTGAATTGCAGCTCCAACGTACGTCTCTGCTTCCAAAGTATCGGTTTTATTTGCAAGGGTTATGCAGCAGTCCGCACCGGGAATCATGATGCCGCATTTTCTTTCAAAGGGAGCGTCGAGCGCAACGCTGAAGGATATGCCGCGCTTTATCAGCAGAGCAGAAATCTCGTCAAGCAGCATGTGAGCAATTCCGAGCCTATCGATAATGCGGTACTGCGTCCCGGAAATCCGCTCAAAGGTGGGCAAATACGTATATCCGTCCATGCTTACAGCTCCGGTCACACGTATTTCAGGAGACGTATTTATTTCCGGGGAAATATCCGCGCGGTTGTGTTTTCTTTCAGACCTTGAAATACTGTCTGCGACCCTCTGAGCATAAGCGCAAAGCTTATTTTTATCAACTCTCTTCGAAACGCTGTTAAAGCGGTCGCTTTCAATATCGCCTATTGCGGCAAGATACTTAAAAACTTTTTCATACGCTTTGCTTTTTCTTTTACCCAAAAGCTCAATATCTTCGCGCCGGGCGTACAGCTCGTCGGCATTCCAGTACTGACCGAGATTTAATATTTCATCTTTAGTACCGGGAAGGGAAGCGTCCATAAGATGGGGAGCTGTTCCGTCTACAATCGCAGTATCAAGTGACGGAATTATCACTCCATCGAGTGATGAAGGATCGGAGGAACAGAAAATCAGTTCCGAATCCATGCCGTTTTTTTCCGCCTCGGCCGCGATCTTTCTCATAAGCGTTGACTTGCCGGTTCCAGGCCCCCCTTTAATTATGTACAGGCGGTCTCTTCCGGCAAAAATGCTGTCAAAAAAGCTGACAAAGCCATGCACCGAGTTTATGGCTGCAAAATATTCTTTTTGCATAAATACCTCCGAATTGCATATTACATATATTTTTTAATGGAATTTCCTCTCAAATATATAATATGCAGACGGAAATAAAAGTGATAAATCACTTTTGCTTTTTTTCACGGTTCTGACGGAGAATTTCATATGAAAGTACGGCCGCAGCAGATGCGGCGGACAGAGCCTCCGGAAAAGGCCTGCCGTATTCAAGACAGACAACCGAATCCGCTTCGTCCGACAGAGCCTTTGAGATGCCGCGTTTTTCTCCGCCGACAATGAGAAGAAGCGGAAGCCTGAGTGACGCGTCAAATGCCGATTCTGAATCTTTTGTCATGTCGGCGCATATCACCTTAAACCCCAGGCTCCGAAAAAGTACAGCGGCATCTCTGCTGTCGGACACCGCAATTTCTGCAAGTTCTGAAGCTCCGGCCGAGGAACGGCAGACAACGCCTGCAGCGTTCATCCAATTCCGCTTCGACAAAATAACCGCGTCGGCACCGGCAGAATAGACCGAGCGGAGAGCATAGCCGAAATTAAATGGATCTTCAATTCCTTCAATCATAACATAAAATCCGGTGCGCCTTGTCCTTTGAATAAACGAAGCGTCAAGCTCCGGATACTCTCTCTGTGTGCAGAATGCAATTACTCCGCCGTGAGAGGTTCCGAGAGCCATCCTATCTATCTCGCTTCGCGTCGGAGTTTCGATAATAAATCCGTATTTTTCCGCTTCGCCGGTAAGCCATCTGAATTCGCGCCTTTTTTTTTCTGTTCTCTCTTTTGAGTATAAAAGTTTGGTAATCCTGCGATTTTTGCAGTCGGTACTTAAAACGGCACGAATCGAGATCATCCCCTCGAACATATTGCTGTCAGATTCCTTTATTTCTTCGCTCACACGTGGTGCTGCCATGTTGCGAGACCTTACTTCCTGATTATCGTTTTTATTGAACATATTATTTTTACAATCCAGAATTTTTATTGTACCGGCAGCGGACGGAGACTGTTGGCAGCATAAGCTTCATTATACAGCATAAGCTGACTGTCAATGCCGACTTTGTTTTCTTTTGCCTTATCATCTGATAGTTCGGATACGGAAACATAATCTCCATTCGGCATTAAAATGCTTGATTTTACATTGTCTTCAAGCATAAGGTCGGTCATTGAAACAAGCTTATCAGCGGATGTGCGGTCGAACACAGGAGTAATTATTTCAACTCTTCTTGAAGTATTTCTGGTCATGCAGTCAGCAGAGCCGATAAACACCTGTCTCTTTTCAGGATCTGCGCCGAAAATAAAGATTCTTGAATGTTCAAGGTATCGGCCTACGATACTTCTGACAGTAATATTGTCAGTCTGCTTTTTCAGTCCGGTCTGAAGGCAACATATACCACGTATAATCAAATCGATTTTTACTCCCGATTTAGATGCTGAAACAAGCGCGTCGATAATGGCTTTGTCGGTCATGCTGTTCATCTTCATCCGGATATATCCGTTTTTCCCCTTAGCTTTCTCCGAAGCAATCAGTGAGATAAGCTTATTTTTCATGCAATTTGGAGCTACAAGCAGTGTTTTATAATCATCTGCATTAACTCCGAGAGTTATATTTCTGAAAAAGTCCACGGCGTCCGAGCAGATGCGACTGTCGCTTGTTATAATTCCGACGTCTGTGTACAGACGCGCGGTCTTTTCATTGTAGTTTCCTGTCCCGATATGAGTAATGCAGCTGACTCCGTCATCATTTTTTCTTGTTATCAGGGTTATTTTTGAATGGGTTTTCAGTCCGTCAACTCCGTAAACAATATTGCACCCTGAATCCTCCAGCCGTTTTGACCATCCGATGTTGTTGCTTTCATCAAAACGAGCTTTAAGTTCTACAACCGCAGTGACCTCTTTTCCATTTTCGGCGGCAAGGCATAGCAGTCGAATAACCTCGGAAGTACTACTGAGCCTGTACAGCGTGATTTTAATTGATACGGTATCGTCGTCTGTCGCAGCCTCTTCAAGAAGCTTGAGATATGGCCTCATAGTGTGATACGGAAATGATAGAAGAATATCCCTCTCATATGCAATTTCGGTTATTCTTGACCTTGCAGAAATATCCGGATAGTTCTGAGGAACAAGTGGAGAGTAAAGAAGCTCGGTTTCTTTCGGAAGCTTTCTTTCGAGCGCATAAATGTAAGAGGGATCGCAGGGCTTGTGAAGCCAGAAGCATTGCGGCTCGGAGAGCCCGATTTTATGCATAAAATATGATATCAGCTTTTTGCTTCTGCCGTATGCTCCCGAATAACATTCCAGACGTATGGGAGAAAGCTTTCCGCGCTTTTTTATAATTACATCGACATAACTGCGGTAATCGATACTGTCGTCTGAAAAATTATCGGCCACCTCAATATCAGCGTTTCTTGTCACTCTGATTACAGCGCGCGACTTGACGTTGTATATTTTAAAGATATCTTTAAGATATCTCATCAAAATATCCTCGATTAAAATATATCTGATTTCATCCGTGTCGTCGGACGGGGAAAAATACATACGCTCAAAGCTCTGTAAAATCGGAATGATTCCGTAATATGTCTTTCCGTTTCTTTCCAGCTCCGAGATTACATAAAGCTTTTTGTTTTCAAGGTGCGGAAACGGGTGCTTAGCGTCAATTATCTGCGGAGAAAGCAGCGGAAGAATTTCGTGCTTGAAGTAAGATTTCATAGTCTTGGCTTCTGCATCGGAAATTGTGCGTGCATTTTCCCGAATTATGCCTTTATCTGCAAGCTGTTTTTCAAGTCGTTCAAAAATACCTCCGCACAGCTCGCAAAGCGGCTTTGCATCTCTGTATATAGCATCGAGTTGCTCACGAGCGGTCATTTTTGTTTTGTCATCGCGCATCTCGGCCGATATAAGTGCACGGTCATGCATGCTTCCGGCGCGAACCATAAAAAATTCGTCTAAATTTGATTCAAAAATTGCAATAAACTTCATTCGCTCAAAAAGAGGAACTTCCGGAGCGTCGGCCTGCAAAAGCACGCGTTTATTGAATTTCAGCCATGACAGCTCTCTGTTAATATAATACATCTGTGGTTCCTTCCAAATTCCAATTGCAGCATTTATGCAGCAATAATATATGATAATTTCT
>CABPZV010000164.1 GCA_902462015.1 uncultured Eubacteriales bacterium
TCAGTTTTAATGTTTCGGAAGGGGAATTTCTTTCGATTCTCGGACCGTCCGGCTGCGGAAAAACAACCTTGCTCAGAATACTAATAGGTTTACTTCAGCCTTCCGGAGGACAAATTATAAAAGACGGTCTGGATATTACAGCTAAGCCGGCTTCCGAGCGCGGTATGGGAATTGTCTTCCAGAACTATGCGCTGTTTGAGAATATGACTGTCTTCGGAAACATTGAATATGCACTTAAAATAAAGAAATCTGAAAAAAACAGCGCGAAGGCCAGAACTGAATCGATGATCAGGCACATGGGGCTTTCTGAGCATGCCTTTAAAAAGCCTCATGAGCTTTCCGGCGGTCAGCAGCAGAGAGTTGCTATAGCGAGAACTCTTGTGCTTAATCCCGATATTATTTTGTTTGACGAACCAATGTCCGCGCTTGATGTGGCTACCCGGCTGATGCTCAGAAAGGAACTGAAGAAAATTCAGGCTGAGTTCGGTACAACAATGATATATATAACGCATGATCAGGAAGAGGCGTTCGCCCTGTCGGACAGAATTATGATTATGGACAACGCAAAACTGGTTCAGATAGGCACTCCGGAGGAAATCATAGAATCTCCTGCCGATGACTATGTAAAAACTTTTGTTATAGACAACCTGCAGGCGAAAATCGATTCGCTTGTAAAGTATGTGAGGTGAGCTTAATTGAAAAAGACAAAGAGCTTACCAGTTTCTAACAGCAGTCACAGATTTCATTATTCGGGAGCCTGTAAGCTGGTTTTAATCCTGTTTTTTGCATGTTTAGTTATAATGCCTTTGATACGGATGCTGTTTTATATTAACGCTGACAGCGTCGGACGCGTAATATCCAGTCCTTCATTTGGCACTGCGTCTCTGAATTCTCTTAAGGTCTCAGCGCTTTCAACAGTCATTGCGCTGATACTTGCATATACTTTGGCAATATGTGTTGAACGCTCGGGAATTAAATTTACAGGTTTTTGGAATATAATATTGGTTTTGCCAATGCTGATTCCGTCAATTTCTCATGGTATGGGACTTATAGTGCTGCTCGGAAACAATGGAATAATTACACGCCTGTTTGGTCTTAACTGGAATATATACGGTATGTGGGGCATTGTTATCGGTTCCGTTATGTATGCTTTCCCTGTAGCATTTCTTATGATCAGGGATATTCTAAAATATGAGGACAGGTCGCCGTACGAAGCGGCTGAAATTTTGGGAATACCTAAATGGCGGCAGTTTACCGCCATCACAGTTCCATATTTGCGGAAGCCTCTTATTTCGGTCATTTTCGCAGTTTTCACTATGATAGTAACCGACTACGGAGTACCGCTTATTGTCGGAGGAAAATTTTCTACGATTCCAGTTGTTATGTATCAGGAGGTAATTGGTCAGCTGGATTTCGGAAAGGGCGCGGTTTACGGTGTAATTTTGCTGATACCTGCCGTTGTTGCGTTCGTGTTCGACTTACTTAACAAAGACCGGGGAAATTCTTCGTTTGTTACAAAAAAATTTGAAGGAACCGGAAGCAAATTGAAAAAAATCTTCGCTTATTTGTTCTGCGGCGCTGTTTCGGTATGCGTTCTGCTTCCCATTGCGGCTTTTGTTATACTTGGCTTTGCAGAAAACTATCCGGAAAATTTGACGTTTACATTTAAAAATATTGTCAAAACTTTCAATTTGAACGCCGGAAGGTATCTTTGCAATTCTATAGCAATTGCGACTTTGGTTTCTGTTATAGGAGTAGTAATCTCTTTTGTTACGGCATATTTTACAGCCCGTATAAAATCAGGGGCATCGCGGTTTCTGCATCTCATTGCTATTACATCTGCTGCAATTCCCGGAATTGTTCTTGGTCTTTCTTATGTCATAGTATTCAAAGGCAGTTTTATATATGGAACTATCGCTATTCTTATAATGGTCAATACAATCCATTTTATAGCATCACCATATATTATGATGTACAATTCACTTGGGAAAATTAATGGAAATCTGGAAGCCGTCGGAGAATCTCTCGGTATCAGCCGGATAAGAATGATAAAGGATGTGTTCATTCCTCAATGCGCGTTTACAATCTGCGAAATGCTGTCATATTTTTTTGTAAACTCCATGATGACAATTTCCGCGGTTTCTTTTTTAGCGACAACCTCCAATAAACCTGCTGCGCTTATGATAAATCAGTTTGAAGCGCAGACTCAGCTTGAATGCGCGGCTGTCATATCGCTTTTAATTCTTTTGATTAACATATTGCTAAAATTAATAATGTACATGATAAAAAGGTTTATATCAAGAGGGCAGAAGGCTAAGTCCGTCTCTGAAAAGACTGTTAAATCTGTGCCGGAAAAGCAAGTTCTTTCTGTATCAGGATGAGCGGAAATATATTTTTAATAACAGAGTTATGCCGGAATCATATCAAAACAAAAAGAAGGTAAGGATTCATGCCAGAAAGGAACAACAGTAAAAAATGATTACAAAAAAACAGTTTGACATATTAGTTTATTTGGCGGAAAACAGCGGAAAGGAAACTCAGCGGGCAATTGCGCAGAAAACAGGTATGTCTGTAGGAACCGTAAACAAAATTATAACGGAGCTTACCGATGACGGGCTTATATCCGGTGGCGAGATAAGTGAAAAAGGACACGGTGTTTTAGAGGGATTCAGAGTTAAGCGCGCTGTATTTATTGCCGCAGGCTTTGGCTCGCGTCTGGCGCCTATAACCTTTAATACACCTAAACCGCTTGTTCGTGTGAAGGGAAAGCGGATTATCGATTCACTTTTAGATGCGGTTATTGCTCAGGGAATCACAGAAATTTATATTGTACGCGGATACTTAGGGGAGCAGTTTGATCAGCTTCTATACAAATATCCGATGATAAAATTTATCGAAAATCCGGTTTATAATGAAGCAAATAATATTTCATCTGCGTATTGCGCAAGCTATCTGCTTAAGAACGCTTATGTAATGGAGGCGGATCTTCTCCTGTATAATCCTTCTCTTATATCGAAATATCAGTATTCCTCTAATTATCTCGGCGTACCGGTGGATAAAACAAACGACTGGTGTTTGTACACAGATAGCGGTCGTGTTACGAAATTGGCACTTGGCGGAGTTAATTGTTATCATATGTTTGGAATTTCGTATTGGACAGAAGAGGACGGGGCAAAATTAGTTGAAGATATCAAGGACGTTTATCAGGCTCCCGGAGGAAAGGAACGCTATTGGGATCAGGTTGCCCTCGAATATCGTATCGGCAATTATAATATTTCTGTGCGCGAATGCAGCTTTAATGACATAATAGAAATTGACACTTTTAATGAACTTAAAAAGATTGATAAAACATACGACATGTAAAATAGAATTTATGGAAACGCTTTTTACCGGCGCCGGTGTAGAAAGCGTTTTATTTATATCTGAATGTCAATGATTTTCCTCCCTGTTCAGGTACTGTCCGCGCGGGTGTCAGACAAATTAGACGTAATAATGTATTATTTGCCGGATGTGCGGCAGCATCGCATTACAGCGACGGTGATTTTTCTGTTATATGCTGAGAGTATCGTGGCATATACTTACTGCAGGGAGGACTGAGTATTTGTCACACAGAGAATTTTTTTATGCAGGAGAGGACGTTCCGGAGCTGAACTCTCGGGAGAGCAGGGAATTTCTTTTTAATATTCAAAAAGCCTTGCTTTTGTCACTGGAAAAAAGAATGTTAATAACTACCGCTCAGAGAGAGCAGTGTATTATTGAACTCGAAAAGCAAATCGAACGGAAAAAATAACTGTTTCTAAAAATTTATTGAAGCTTATAAAAACCGAAGTGATAAATTTAAATATAATTTTGCTTATAATTTCAGTTTATTATCGGAGGCGCCGCTTGAATAAATATGAACTGATAAATCAAAGCTCAAAGGCTTTAAATGAAAAGAAGCGTGTCGCGGCATACTGCCGGGTGTCAACCGACAGTGAGGATCAGGCTAACTCTTTTGAGAGCCAGCAGCGGTATTTTAGACAGTACATAGAACAAAGATCTGATTGGGTGTTATATGAGATATTCGCAGATGAAGGAATTACAGGAACAAATACAAAAAAACGCCGGGAATTCAATCGCATGATAGACTGCGCAAAACGCGGAGAATTTGATTTAATTATAACAAAAGAAATATCCCGTTTTGCAAGAAATACTCTTGACAGCATATATTATACCCGTGACCTCAAAAAGCACGGAGTCGGCGTTATTTTTATGAACGACAATATAAATACGCTGGACGGTGACGCAGAGCTTCGCTTGGCAATCATGTCATCTATAGCGCAGGAAGAAAGCCGCAAAACTTCAGAGCGGGTAAAATGGGGACAAAAACGCCGAATGGAGCAGGGGGTTGTGTTTGGAAGAAGCATGCTCGGATATGACATACGCTGCGGAAAAATGTATATTAATCAAAAGGGCGCCGATATAGTTCGGCTGATCTTTCATAAGTTTGTTGACGAAGGGAAGGGAACCCATGTTATAGCAAAGGAGCTTTGTGAAGAGGGAATCGCTCCGATGCATGTCAAGGAATGGCACAGCTCTGTCATATTGCGCATTATAAGAAATGAAAAATACTGCGGTGATTTAGTTCAGAAGAAAACCTATACGCCTGATTTTCTTTCACATGAAAAAAAATATAATAAGGGACAGGAAGAATTTATTATAATTAAAAATCACCATGAACCTATTATTTCACGCGAAATATTCATGCAGGCAAACAA
>CABPZV010000165.1 GCA_902462015.1 uncultured Eubacteriales bacterium
CAATGGCGATGCAAGCCGGCTCACCAAAGCGATAAATTTCGCCATCTTTAGCAAAGAGAATGTGGGGATATTCCTCCTCATACCAAACCATTCCGCCGCAGTATTCTTTTGCCTGATAGCTCGGAATATCCGCAGGGCGCATCTCATGATTTCCGTGGATGCAGAAAGTCGTGAACGGAAAACTGTTTACAAATCTTTTGCGGACTGCGTCCTTTTCTCCTGTGTAGTAGTTGAGCCCTGCGTCGCCCAATACAATCATAACATCCTGTTCGGTCGGTTGTATTTTGTCTGCAAAGGCAAGGTAACGGCTGAAATCGCCGTGGGTGTCTCCTGTGATATAAAACATAAAATCATCTCCATTTTACCGCTTTTACAACGGCGTATTTATTCTTTGTCCAGATACGCCTGAACATCAAACCGGAAGTCTTTGAATTCATGCGGGTGCTTTTGGGGCAGCATATCTGCCTTTTCCTGAATCTGTCTGGTGATCTCGGAAATGTCGATTCCCGAATATTTCCTTGCCGCTTTCAGAAACCACAGAATCTCATTTCCGTTTATGGTGAAATCAAAGCCTGTATATTTCTCCCAAAACCATTTGCCGTCCGGCACCTCTCGGATCGGCTCATGATAGGAAATCAGCAGAAAATCGTCTTTCAGGAAATGGTTGACCCATAAATTCGGGATATATTTCAGATCCGCAACACCTTTTGCGGAGAGATATCCCCACCGCTTATAATATCTGCCGTGAACATACCACTCCGGCAAATCTTCAGGCTTTATCTTGGTGGGGTAGACCATGTCGGAAAAAAGATACCCGTCTTTATCCTTGATATATTGCATCCGATGACGAATCCAGACGATTTTCTCTATCGTATATAAATTCTTTCTAAACCTTTTCATGAGGTTCCTCCTTCCCAGCTGACAGCCGCTTGAAGTTTCTGTTATTCTCCTTAAGCTCGTCAAAGGTAACCGGCATTAGACCGTTAATGTCCGCTCCGGCGTTGAGCACATTGTCCCGTGCTGCCAGCAAAGGCCAGTAATCCATGCTCGTATCGTTGTGGATATGCCCATGGATCATATAAGACCGCCCGGCGTGCTTCCACGTGACCATGGGATAGTGGCACAGGGTCAGGGCGTGCTGTCCGTCGGTAGTTTCCAGAAACTTGTCGATGCTTTCAAAATATCTCGAAATATCCGCCTTTGTCATCCATGAGCCGTCGTGATTGCCCACTATCAGGCGCTTTTTACCCTTGAGCCGCTTTAAGATTTCTTCAAAATTGACCGACCGAAAAAACATATCGCCAAGGATATATACCGTGTCGTTACCCTTTACACGGCTGTTCCAGTTTGCAATCAAAGCCTCGTCCATCTCTGCGGCGCAGGAGAAGGGGCGGCTGCAAAAGCGTATGACATTTTCATGCCCGAAATGGGTATCCGCAGTAAAATAAATCATGTTGCTTTTCTCCTTCCTCCAAATAAAAACAGAGCTGCCGAACACGACAGCTCTGCACGATCCTGAAATCTCTTCAATTACCGTTTTCGTCTGCGCCGTATGCGTAAAAAGTCCCTATGCAGTTTTAACCCGGATTCCACGGAGGACAATCCGAGCGTAATGAGATTCGATTTTAAAATGATCGTATGCAGCATCGTTTTTTCCTCCTTCGGGTAGTCAGTTGTAGGGAATATGATACACGGTTTTGGGTTGTATGTCAAATGTGCAATTCCACCGCACTATTATTCAAATTCAATAATATTAGATTAGAATTTCCAGCCCTCAACTTCACATAGCTTTGTTATGTTCATTGCCCGCAATCCATATTTTTTACATATTTGAGGTATCTTGGTAGGTTTGTCCGGATTTTCTTCTGTTATTACTGCAAGACCATATTTCATTGCCGTAGCAATAAGAAATGCGTCACCTGAAGATGTTCCACTTTTTCCGGTAAATTCAATCATTTTCGGATTATCTGTAACTATTTTTCTTACATTCATTTGAACTTCATCGTCAATATCGAGCACATCACACTGCTGTATATTTAACCAGCTGATTATATCTCTATCTTTGATCTCATCAACAATCTCAGAACAGGTGACAATTACTTTTTCTTTCATACAATGCTCAATATTTTTCCACTGACTTTTATAAACGAGTCTTGTATGGGGTTCACCCGGCTTTTGAGATAAAATTGACGAGGTGTCCATTATATATTTATAAGGTGCTGCAAATAATGTTAATTGTTCCATTTGGCCACCTCCATCAAAAATTTATTTATATGTTTCTGGTCGATGTTTAGGTGACGAGCAATATCCTGTTTGCTGTATATTTCCTCTCCGTATCCACGATAGAGAGCCTTACTTACGGCAGGACTTGTTCGGTCAATTGCCTCACGGCTAATATTTCGTGGAATATTGTTTTGAATACCATTTTTCCTATCAGCTCTTTGTTTTTCACGCTCATGTTCTATTTCTTGCCTAAATAAGTCTGCGTAAGTGGCATATTCAATCTTGCTAATTTTGTTTAAGTCAAGTAGCCTTCTAATGATAACTTCACGGCTTACTGAAAAGCGGTCGGCAATCTGTTTTAAATCCTCTTTTGAATATGGTGCAGAATAATTATTGTTGTTCAAAACAATGTTGATTGCATTTTGTGGAACAAGCAGTTCACCCGCTACAGCGTTGCAGAACACTTCCTCTTCTTTAGTTGTAACAGAATTATTCATATCGTTGCACAGGGAAGATTCTCGCTTAAATAAGTGCACTAACTCATGAATAATGGAAAATGACTTTGCCGGTGGACGATCCTCATCATTGATTCCAATAATCGGCAAGTCTGCATAATAAATTGCAAACCCGCGTGCAGTATCTATGGGGACATCAGTAAAGCAGTGAATAAACACGCCTTCAGATTCTATTTTATCTCGCAAATATAAATAAAACTGTCGTGCAGAGTTACACTTGTATTGCTGTTCGAGGCTAATGGAAAATTGTTCTCGAATTGCATTTGCCCAAATCTGAGGATCATTATCTTTAGGTACAACAGGTAAAAAGGGGGTTGTAGTTAGTCCTAATTCATCGTTTGCGTTCAAAAGAAAATCTCTTTCAAGAAGGACATCGATCATTGCGATATTAAGGGCACTATCGTCAGAACTACTTGTTCCCAGCATTGTTCGCATATTCCGGACATTAGGAATTTTCTTTAAAGGAATATCAGCGGAATTCATATAAAGCCCTGCAAAAGGAATATGTAGACAGCTTGCTAATTTTTTGGCCTGCTTTATAGTCGGAAGAGCTGAATCGGTAGGAGTGAGCCATAATGCCAACTTTGTAGCACTTATTTTAGTTTTATTAGCAATGAAGTCGCCAGAAACGCCTTTTTCTTGGCAAATGTAAGCCAAAGTATCCTTGTTGATAAGTGCATATACATAAGCCATCCTTGTTCACCCTCCCGAATAATTTCGTGTAAAAATATCAACTCTTTCTCATCTCTCGATATATCACATCTGCCAATGCACTCATAATTGCATTGTATTTATTCTGATCTTCGAACAGAGAAGTATAAGTGTCCTGAGATTCCATATAGCTGTCCTGCGCTGCATCTCCAAATGCTTTGGGGAAGATACTTTCCGCAAAAATCTGTGGATCAGAACTACGTGCCATTTTTGTCAGTTTTTTGTCTGCCATCAATTTAGTATGCAAAGCATTCAGCAAGACTCTATCCCCATCGGTGAATGCGCCTTTAAACTTTTCATTAATTTTCTCAATTATTTCGTCAAGAGGTTCCTTGCTGTCACCACCCATAGCGCCTTTATGTTTGGCGGGCTCGTAAACACCCTTTGTCTCCTGCAATTCTATGGAGCCTTCAAAGGTTTTCTGCAATTTATAGTATTCCAACTTTAACTTGCCTTCGAGGTCAATCATAGAAACCGCCTCTGGCGGCAGCAAATTAAGCAAATAGGAGCAGAATACATATTCCTTGTGCAAGTCTTTATCGAACATACGCAAAATTTGGGAAATGTATCCGTACCACTTAATCAGATTACGAACTTGGCGGCGGAACTGGTAACGTTCTTCGGTAGATTTCTTATTATACCGATCTGCAACAGGCTTTAATATGCTTGTCATTCTGCCCATTGCACGAGCGTCCTGCTTTCCTGTATTAAAATACTCTTTCGCAAAAGCTTCAACATTAGTATCACTATAAATCGCAAAGCCCCGCAGTTCTTTCTGCGTTTGGTAAATCAAATCGGCATTAACTTCCTGTGAAAGCGTTGTTTCCTGATAAAACGGCTGAAACGCTTCCAGAATGTCCTCTTTTTTGTTGACAAAGTCCAATATGAAGGTGTCATTTTTCTCCGCACAAGTTCTATTCAGGCGAGATAGCGTTTGTACAGCTTTTACACCTTTCAGTTTCTTATCTACGATCATCGTATGCAACAATGGTTCGTCAAAGCCGGTCTGATATTTTTCTGCCACGATAAGCACATTAAAATTATCGTGAAACTCTGCTTTGGTCTGCGTTTCCGCTATATGGCTGCCATCAACACGAACATTTAATTTAGGCTCCGTATATTCGGTATCTCCATCTTGAACAGCGCCGGAAAAAGCAATAAGTATTTGAACATCATTATACTTCTGCTCCTCTATATAGCGTTTTACTTCGTGGAAATAACGCACCGCAGCAAGCCGAGAAGAGGTAACGACCATCATTTTAGCTCTTCCGCCGATTTTATGGCG
>CABPZV010000166.1 GCA_902462015.1 uncultured Eubacteriales bacterium
GCCGGCGGCCGCGGTAATTTTGCTGGAAGAGGCGGCGCCGGAGGCGGACGCGGTAACTTTGCAGGAAAAGGCGGCGCCGGCGGAATATCCAACAAAGAAGGGGGCGCAAACTGATGTTAATGCCTAAGAGAGTCAAGTACAGACGTGTTCACCGCGGCAGAATGAAGGGCAAGGCGACACGCGGCAATACATTGACATATGGAGATTTCGGTCTTGTAGCAGTTGAACCCGCATGGATTACAAGCAACCAGATCGAAGCAGCCCGTATCGCAATGACCCGTTATATACGTCGCGGCGGACAGGTATGGATAAAGATTTTTCCGGATAAGCCGGTTACTGAGAAGCCTGCTGAGACCCGTATGGGTTCCGGTAAAGGTTCTCCCGAATACTGGGTATCTGTTGTAAAGCCGGGCCGGGTAATGTTCGAGATGAGCGGTGTTCCGCTTGAAACGGCTAAAGAAGCAATGCGTCTTGCATCTCACAAGCTTCCTATTAAATGCAAATTTATAGCGAAAGCCGACGAGACTGAGACGGCTGAGTAAGGAGGAACAGGCAGTGAAAGCTAAAGAAATGCAGAATATGTCGTCAGAAGAGCTTGCAAAAAAGCTCGGAGATCTTAAGGAAGAACTGTTTAACCTTCGTTTTCAGCACGCAATCAATCAGCTTGACAATCCCCACCGGATCGATGATGTAAAAAAAGATATCGCCCGTGTGATGACAGTCATGCGCCAGAAGAACGTGTAACTGTCATAGGAGGTAGAGATGAGTAACGAAATGAACGAAGTTAAGGAAACTGTGCGCAATCTGAGAAAGACCCGTGTTGGCCGTGTCATAAGCACAGCTATGGATAAGACCGCTGTGGTTTCGATCGATGATAATGTTAAGCATGCTAAATACGGCAAGGTTGTAAAGCACTCCATAAAGATCCATGTGCATGACGAAAATAACGAGTGCTCCGTTGGAGATAAGGTTCAGGTTATGGAAACCCGTCCTCTTTCCAAGACTAAGAGATGGAGACTTGTTGAGATTATTGAAAAAGCAAAGTAATTAATCGGATGAATTCTGTGCCGGAATCGGCGCAGATTTATCTCCGGTAAACACCGGAGCATAAATCACCGCTTGTAATTCAGCGGATTTTCGCTGAAAGTACATCGGTGATAATACGTCCGCGTAAGCTGTAATGCGCGGGCGGCTGAATCTTCATAAGGAGGAAAAAAACAGTGATTCAACAGCAAAGCTATATGAAGGTTGCTGACAACACCGGTGCAAAAGAAATCATGTGTATCCGTGTTCTTGGCGGTACAGGCAGACGTTATGCGAGAATCGGCGATGTCGTTGTTGCAACCGTAAAAAAGGCCGCGCCGGGAGGACAGTGCAAAAAGGGCGATGTCGTTAAGGCGGTCGTAGTCCGCACAGTCAAAGGCGTAAAAAGAGCTGACGGCTCATGTGTTCGTTTTGACGACAATGCAGCCGTAATCATCAGAGAAGATAAAAATCCGAGAGGTACCCGTATTTTTGGGCCGATTGCGAGAGAGCTCCGTGATAAGGATTATCTGAAAATTCTTTCACTTGCTCCAGAAGTACTTTGAGCGGAGGTAAAATAACAGTGAATACACTTCATGTAAAAAAGGATGACGAAGTCATTGTTATCTCCGGCAATGATAAGGGAAAACGCGGCAAGGTTATAAGCGTTTCCCCCAGCGAAAGAAAAGTGCTGGTAAGCGGAGTACACATCGTTAAGAAGCATCAGAAGCCGCGCCGTCAGGGCGAGGCCGGACAGATTCTTGAGGTTGAGGGCGCTATCTATGCAGATAAGGTTGCTCTCTATTGTCCTGAATGCAAGGCAGGCCGCCGTTCTAAGATTAACGTCGGCAAAGACGGAAAGAAAATCAGAGTTTGCGCTAAATGCGGCGCAAAGCTTTGAGACGGGAGGTAACAGATTATGTCAGCAAGACTTAAAGAGATGTATAAGAATGAAGTTGCTCCCGCGCTTATGAAAAAATATAACTATTCGAGCCCCATGCAGATTCCGCGTTTCGAAAAGATTGTAATAAACGTAGGTACCGGAGATGCTAAGGATAATTCGAAGGTCATTGAAAACGTTATAAATGATATTACTGCGATTACCGGACAGCGTGCAGTTCCGACGGTGGCAAAAAAATCGGTCGCTAACTTTAAGCTTCGTCAGGGAATGAAAATTGGAGTAAAGGTTACGCTTCGCGGAGAGAGAATGTTTGAATTTATGGACAGACTTTTCAACTTTGCGCTTCCGCGCGTACGTGATTTCAAGGGAATCGGCAAGGATTCTTTTGACGGCAGGGGAAATTATTCTCTCGGTCTTAAGGAGCAGCTTATATTTCCTGAAATCGAGTATGATAAGGTGGAGAAGATCCGCGGAATGAATATTGCATTTGTAACGACGGCGCAGACGGATGATGAAGCCCGTGAGCTTCTCAGCCTTATGGGCGCTCCGTTCGAAAAGTAAGGAGAACGTAAGATGGCAAAAAAATCGATGATACTGAAACAGCAGAAAGCACAGAAGTACTCGACACGTGAGTACAATCGCTGCAAGATTTGCGGTCGTCCTCACGCGTATCTCCGTAAATACGGCATTTGCCGTATATGCTTCCGTGAGCTTGCTTACAAGGGTGCTATACCCGGTGTACGCAAGGCGAGCTGGTAATTTAATTTTTCATCAGTAATAATTGCTCTGCAGAATTGACGGGGTGTGTTCCGTCAGGGTCGGAGCAGCGAAAACATAAAAGTTTTCCCGCCACAGGCGGAAATGAAAACGCGGAAAGTATAATTATAAATGTTATATTTTGCGCAAAGCTCCAAAGCTTAATCGGAAGGAGAGCGTTTTTTTCGCTTTAACCGCCGATACTAAGCCGGTTATGCCGGCATTGCATTAAGGAGGAAAAACAAATGCAAATGTCAGACGTAATTGCGGATATGCTCACAAGAATCCGCAATGCTAACAATGCAAAACATGAAACAGTGGATGTTCCGGCGTCAAATATGAAAAAATCTATCGCCGACATTCTTGTTAAAGAAGGCTATATCAAAAGCTATCAGGTAATTGAAGACGGCAAACAGGGTATTATCAGAATTACTCTCAAGTACAACGGCAAGCAGAAGACAATTCAGGGACTTCGCCGTGTTTCAAAGCCGGGTCTTCGCATTTACTCAAGCTGCGAGGATATGCCTAAGGTTATGAATGGTCTTGGCGTAGCTATTATTTCTACGTCTAAAGGAATAATGACAGATAAGCAGGCCCGCTCCGAAAATGTCGGCGGCGAGGTTCTTGCTTTCGTTTGGTAATCGGTAAGGGAGGAAGGTATAATGTCAAGAATAGGTAGAAAGCCTGTCGCAATTCCTGCCGGAACCGATGTCAGTATCGCAGACGGAAACGTAGTTACGGTTAAGGGCAAGCTTGGAACTCTTACACAGGCTCTTAGTTCAAAAATGATTATTAAGAAGGACGGAGATGTGATTAATGTATCCCGTCCGAGCGATGAAAAAGAGGACCGTGCTCTTCACGGTCTTACAAGAACTCTTCTTAACAATATGATTATCGGCGTAACCGAAGGATATTCTAAGAAGCTTGAAATTGTCGGTGTCGGTTACAGAGCTCAAAAGAGCGGAAAGACTCTGACGCTCAATCTCGGTTTTTCACATCCGATAACCTTTGAAGAAAAAGACGGAATCACATTTGAGACTCCTGATACCAATACGGTAATCGTACACGGTACCGACAAGCAGCTTGTCGGCCAGATCTCAGCTCAGATTCGTGAATGCCGTCCGCCTGAGCCATACCTTGGCAAGGGAGTTAAATATGAGGGTGAAGTTATCCGCCGCAAGGCCGGTAAGTCAGCCAAATAAATGAAAGGAGTGGTCGGGAAATGATAACGAAAAAAGATAAAAATATTGGACGTATCATGAGACACAAGAGAATCAGAGGAAAAATTTCCGGCACGCCGGAGCGTCCCCGTCTTGCTGTTTACCGCTCCAATAGCAATATTTATGCGCAGATAATCGACGATGTTGCAGGCAAGACTCTTGTCTCTGCAAACAGCATCGAAAAGGATTTTGAAGGCAGCGGCGGAAATAAGGCGGCTGCCCGCAAGGTTGGAAATCTTATTGCAAAACGTGCAATTGAGAATGGTATTGAGGAAGTTGTATTCGACCGCGGCGGTTATATTTACCACGGACGTATACAGGAGCTTGCAGACGGCGCCCGCGAAGGCGGACTCAAATTCTAACGGAGGGTAACAGAAATGGTAAAAAAGATAGATGCATCCACGATGGAACTTGAGGAAAAGCTTGTTGCTCTCAACCGTGTATGTAAAACTGTAAAGGGTGGACGTATTCAGCGCTTCACGGCTATTATGGTTGTCGGCGACAAAAATGGACACGTCGGATACGGTTTGGGCAAAGCGGCTGAGGTTCCGGATGCTATTCGCAAGGGAATTGAAGATGCTAAGAAAAATCTTATCGAAGTATCTCTTAAGGGTACGACAATACCTCATGAAATTATTGGTGTATTCGGAGCAGGAAAGGTTTTGCTTAAGCCGGCTGCGGAAGGTACCGGAGTTATTGCAGGCGGAACAGTCCGTGACGTTCTGGAGATGGCCGGAATTAAAAACATCCGCGCAAAGTGTCTTCGTTCAAACAATCCGACAAATGTTGTTAAAGCAACTTTTGAGGGATTGAAAGCTCTGCGTACGGCAGA
>CABPZV010000167.1 GCA_902462015.1 uncultured Eubacteriales bacterium
AATACTTATTCCATTGAAACGACTGTTGCAGAGAAAATTGATGCAATCCTCAGCCTGATGGAGTTTTCCAGCCGCATGAAAGATTATTACGATATTTATTATCTTGCCAATAAGTTCGATTTTGACGGTAAGGTGTTGACCGAAGCACTCAGAAGAACCTTTCAGAACCGTGAGCACAATTTTACGGCAGAACAGTTTGAACAAGTTATGAGTTTTGATGAAGATACAGCAATGCAGAAGAAATGGAAAGCCTTTGTCCGTAAAATCGACACGAAAACAGATGACTACAGTACCGTACTGAAAACAATAAAAGCTTTCCTGACAAAACCGTTTACAGCAGCAGTTGGAGACAAAGAATTTACTGAAAAATGGTCTGCCAATAATGGCGAATGGATATAAGGGAGAAAGAAAAATGGAATGTAAAGATATATTGAATTTAATCGCAATAGTTGTAATTCCCATAGCTGCTGTCTTGATTGGACAGTATTTACAAAACAGAGCAGAAATAAGACAAAGATAAAATGCAGATTTTTAAGATACTTATGACCTCACGAATATATGGATGGACACAGGAAAGCGTACATTGTCTTAATATAATTGATATTGTGTTTGCAGACGATAAAACAGTTCGTGATGCTTGGAAAGATTTATATGACAAGTATTGCGTTCAAAACCCAGACGCAGCACAACTTAAAAAAATCCAAACTGCACAGTACAAATTGCTGGAAACAATATCAAAATCTCTTGGATATAAGGATAAGGTTACTTGGGAAACAATTCAAAACCCATATGTTCCAGACGGAATGATTAAGCAATGGCAAGAGCAAGCAGCATCTCAGCAGGCATATAATACTTTGTTAAATTCAATGGCTAATATTATACCAAAAGAGCAGAAAAATACGGAGGGGCAGAAATGAGCACGAATATATCAAAACAAAAGCGTGAAGATTTGATTGCTAAAATCAAAGAAATCCGAACTTTCATTTCTGCTGCACCGCAGGACGAGAATACGGGCAATCTGCTTTCTTATCTTTCCGACCTTGAGAAAGATGTAAACGGGAAAAAATACGGTCTTGTATTTGAAGAACACCGTGAAGAAATAGATGAGATTCTTGATACCCATACACCTGTATTGACCGAGAACAAAGACCTTTTTATTGATAACGGCGGACAAATGAATTTTCTAATAGAGGGAGACAACCTTGCATCGTTGCAGTTACTCGAGAAGACACACAAGGGTAAAATTGACCTTATTTACATAGATCCACCGTATAATACACAAAACGCCGATTTTATGTATGATGATACTTTTGTTGCGGCAGATGACTTGTATAGGCACAGTAAATGGCTGTCTTTTATGAAAAAGCGATTACTTCTTTGCCGCAAACTATTAGCAAACAGAGGGTTTATTTTCATAAGTATTGATGACAATGAAGCACCACATTTAAAGGCTCTCTGTGATGAAATTTTTGGTGAAGATAACTACGAAAAAACCGATTATATTCAAGTGCGTTATCCCGATAAGACATTAAAATCCGATATGCGTTACCACAAGGAAATCGAGCAGGTTTTAGTGTATCGAAAGTCATTTTCGGCAAAACCGTACCTTAAACCGCAAGAATATGATTATGGCAAATTTATATATTCTATTAACGAATTATCTGCTGGCAAAGAGATTGAATTGGGTGGAAAAAAAGTGATTGTCTTTGAACAAGACGAATACGAAATAGTACAACACGACGCAGGATTCAAAGATGGTCTAAAAGAAATATGGGCAACGGGAACTATTCTCAATGGCAATTCATCGGGTAGATTTTTCCGTGATTATCTTGACGGTAGAAAAGATATCGATGGTTTAGGTATTCTATATAAAGTTTACGGTATTGGTGACGACCAATATCCATATCGATATTTTACCGGTCCTAAAAAGGCTAATGCAACAAAGGGAAAGTATTATCAAGGTGTTCCTTCTGAAAAAATGACAGAGGGTGCTACGAAGGTAACCCCCATTCCTAATTTCTACGATATGGCAGGAGATTTTGGCAACATTAGACACGAGGGCGGTGTTCCCTTTAATAGTGGCAAAAAGCCTGTCAAACTGATAAGTATGTACCTTGATTACTTTGCAGAAAAAGATATTACTGTTCTTGACTTTTTCGCTGGTTCGGGCAGTACGGGACACGCCGTATTACACCGTAATAACCTTGATAATGGAACTCGTAAATTCATTCTTTGCACTAATAACGAAAGTGATATTTGTCGGGATATTACATATACACGCATCAAAAATGTTTTGTCAAAAAATTGGGGTAGTCTGAAATATTACAAGGTAGATTATATCCCCGTGAGTGAGCGTATGTACTACGAATATGCGGACGAGCTCTTAAAGCATATCCGTGAACTTGTTGAACTTGAAAATGGTGTGAATTTCACGGGCAATGCTGAAATTGGTATTGTGCTGACCGAAGAAGAACTTGACGAATTTATATTCCATATTGATGAAAACTGCAAAAAGCTATACTTAGGGCACGATATTCTGATGGATGCACAGCAAGCGCAAGTTTTGAAAGATAGGAAGATTACGGTAAACATCATTCCCGACTACTATTACAAAGAATTGGAGGGCTAAAAATGGATATTACTCTTGCGAATTTTCAAATAAAAGCTATCGCTGATTTAACTGCCGCAATGGAACAGCCGAATAGGGATATTATCCTCAAAAGCTGTACGGGAAGCGGAAAAACCATTATACTCACTCATTTTATGGACGAGTATTTCAAAAGCAATCATAAGACGGTATTTATTTGGCTTACTCCCGGCAAAGGCAGCCTTGAGGAACAAAGTAAAGAAAAAATGGATCGGTATATCTACGGAAGCCAGACAAAATTGCTGTCCGACATTATGACCGCCGGTTTTGAAGAAAACGACGCTTGCTTTATTAACTGGGAAAAGCTAACAAAGAAAGGCAATAATGCTCTTAAAGACAGCGAACGCACTAATTTTATTGAGCATATACGCAATGCTCTTGACAATGGTTTGAACTTTAAAATCATCGTCGATGAATCCCATCAAAATGATACGATAAAGGCGGATGATATTATTGAGCTTTTCCATTCAGATAAAATAATCCGTTGCTCTGCCACGCCTAAAAATTATAAAAATGCTATTTTGATTGATATTCCCGAAGAAGATGTTATAGCGGAAGGTCTAATAAAAAAGCTGCTTATCATTAACGAAAATTTTGAGCAACATATCAGCGTCGATGATCAAATTACATATCTGCTTGATAAAGCTATTGATAAACAGCGGGAGCTTCGTTCGGAATATCTGAATCAAAAGGCGGAAATCAATCCCCTTATTATCGTACAAATTCCAAATAAGTCTGACGCTTTACTTGACAGAGTTGAAGAATATTTTGAAAGCAAGGGGATTACTTACGAGAATAATTCACTTGCTGTATGGCTCTCTGACAAGAAACAAAATCTTGAAGATATTGAAGAACCGAACGCAGAACCTATCGCAGTTATTATCAAACAGGCTATAGCCACCGGCTGGGATTGCCCTCGTGCACAAATTCTTGTAAAGCTTCGTGATAATATGAGCGAGGTATTTGAAATTCAAATTATCGGGCGGATTCGTCGCATGCCTGAAGCCAAACACTATGAGAGCGATTTGCTTGATAGCTGTTATCTGTATACTTTGGATGAAAAATTTACAGAAAGTGTAAAGCTGAGCTTAGGCAAAGGGGCACTTGATGCATACAAGGTGTTTTTAAAGTCGGAGCATCGTTCCTTTACACTTATCAGTGAATATAAAACCGATGTCCCGTATCCCCGTGATGCAAAGCTATCACTTAAGGTAATACACAAGTATTTTGAAAAGAAATATCATATTACAAACGATACCGTTAAAAACAAAGCCCTGCTGGAAGCACACGGTTATTCCTTTGCCGAGGATATCATCGACTATACAAAGTCAGGTTCTGTAAGCACTTTATCAAAAGAAAATATTGCTGAATTGAACGATATTTCAATACATGAACCCTTAAGCACACATAAACACGGTAAGGAATATCACCATTGTGTCGCAGAGATAGGCTATAAAGTAAACTTGGATTACAACAGTACGAATACCATTATGCGCAAATTGTTCCTTAACGGATTGCGCTGTGATTCCAAAATTCTAAAAATTGAAACAAGGGAATTATATGCCTTTATAATCAATAATGAGCATTTATTAGTTGAGGATGTTCGAGACGCTATGTCAGACGAATCCTTGCAACTGTCTTTGGCAATACCGAAAACAACGGAAAAACCTATCGGATTTCCGTTAGAAATGATATTCATCTATGACGGAACTGCGAAGTCACAAGCAGAATTTTCGAAGAATGTATATAAGGGATATCTTTCTTCAGCTGAAAAGCGTTCCTTGCCCGAAAAACTTTTTGAACGCTATTGTGAGAACAGCAAAAATATTCAGTGGTTTTACAAGAACGGAAATAAGGGCATTGAATATTTCTCTATCGTTTATACGGATAATTTTGGAAAGCAAAAGTCATTTTATCCTGATTATGTCATAGGAACAACTGACGGCAGAGTTTGGATAATCGAAACGAAAGGTGGATTTACTAAGTCCGGCGATAGCGAAGACATTGACAAGTATACTGCCAAAAAATTCGGAGTATTAAAAGCTTATACCGATAAATACAACTTGCTCGGTGGCATTGT
>CABPZV010000168.1 GCA_902462015.1 uncultured Eubacteriales bacterium
TGATGCCGCAAAAAAATCTCTTGAGGATTTAGGCGATAATATAATAAACAAAGTGAAGAATATTCTTAATGAGACATCTCCTGCTGTTAAAAAGGAAAACATTGATATTTCCGGAGAGTCGGTAAGTGCGATTACGGTTACATATAATATTACCGAAAAAACTGTGAGCGATATTCTTACCGCAGTTTGCGATTGCTATGAAGACTTTCTTTCTGCCGACGGTTATGGAAAATATTTTAGAGCCTATTTATCCGCTGTTCTTTCTGCTTCTGAATCAGATGTTACAATCGATAGTGTTATTAGCGAGATGCGTCAGGGAATATCCGAAGCATTCGAAGATACTGCATTCAGCGGTGCGGTTAGTTTCGCTCTGAATCCTAAGACTGCCGATGTTATGAATATCAGTCTGAATGGCACCGGAACGGATGAGTTCGATACACAAACAGAAATTAAAGCAAATATTATGCTTGGAAAAAATCCTGAAAAGTCGGAGGAGTATGTCATTGACCTTTCACAGACAAGCGACGGAGAAACTAAAGCTTCTGTGATAAAATTAAAACGTACGGATTCCAAAAACGGAGAATTTTCACGTATAATTACAGTAAATAATAATGACGCTCAAACCGGAGATTCTGCTCAGGAGTACGGTTTCATACTTAACCGAGGCGACAATACATATAAGCTGTACTCGTCTGACGGCACATCCGAGAGTGAAATCGGCGGAACAATGACTTATTCCGAAACAGAAATTGATATATCTGTTGACAGCTTAAAAAAGGATGGAGAGGCTGTTGAACTGCCGGTTATAAAAATTGAGGTTCGTGCCGGTGAGGACGTTCCTGCAAAGCCCGAGTCTGTGAATTTCCTTACTCTTGATGCTGAAGGACTGCAGACGCTTATCTCAAACGTATACATGAATGCTGCACCTTATATTACCGGTCTTTTCCCGCAAAATGATTATACAGGGGAAGAGTACGGTGACTATGATTTTTTTGATTCGTACACGCAGGAAGATGAAGAATATCAGGCTATTAACAATTTTTCTGAAACATATGACTACGATGGAGACGGTGACTGCGGGGATGAAGATGACTACAATACATGGGAGATTTTAAATTCTTATTTAGTTTGATTTAGAATTGTAAAAAAGTACTCTGAGGCTAATATGGCTTTAGAGTACTTTTTTCTTTCTTATCTTTAAGAAATATATTCAACTGAAGATTAGTTGTTACGACTACAAACATTTTTCGGCAGATACAGCAATGTTTTTTATTTGGAGGGAGTTTAATGTCGGTATTATTTGTGTTATTATCCGTTTGAAAAAGGGAGCGCGTAATTGCTTATAAGAATTAATTTGCAAAGCTACGGTTCTTAATTTTTAGATAAAAACGGAGGAAGTATATGAACAATTCGATATTTAGGATTAACCTTGATATTCATGACACCAGAACACAGGCGTCGGTTCGGATAACTCAGAATGATACGGCGCGGCAGATTATAATATCTCTTTCTGACGGAGGAGTACCGTACACGATCTCAGATGACTGTTATGCTGTTTTTACAGCAAAGAAGCCGGACGGAACAGTGCTTTACAATGATACTGCGATTGTTCAGAACAGTAAAATTCAATATGACATTACATCTCAGACTGTGGCGGCAACGGGAACGGTAGACTGTCAGATTCGTATTTATAGTACTGACGGAATGCTTATTACATCACCGTGCTTTACAATTCTTGTGACAGGCCGTGTTTTTGATGACAGTATAGCTGAGGGAACAGATCAGTTTACGGCACTTGACGAGCTTGTTACCGAAATGTCATCGCTGCAAAGTGTGACAATGGCTTCAATCCATGATGCAAAATCGGCTACGGCGCTGGCAAATACGGCGGCTCAGGAAGCGCACACTGCAGCTGAAGAGGCGAACACATCGGCTTCTGAGGCGGAAAATGCTGTAAAAAACGCTAATACCGCCGCATCTGCAGCTAATGCCTCAGCATCTTCGGCAAACACCGCAGCTGGAAATGCAAATATTGCTGCGTCACTTGCGAATACATCTGCTGAAAACGCAAATGCAAAATCGAAGCTTGCTGAAGCTGCTGCAGTTAATGCAGATGCTGCCGCCGCTGAAGCGCGCGGAATGTTTGATTCCTTTCTTGATATCAGCTCTTCTCTTAACATCTTTGACATTAACAGTATTACAAGAGAAATATTTGTTTACGAGGGGCAGGAAAGTCCAAACTCAGTATATTTTGCTACAGGCTATATGAAATGCAAAGGCGGAAATATTCTTCATGTACAGTTTAAAACTCCTCAGGGTGTGAGGGTTGATCTTTCAGAATTTACGTCATTGGCGGATATTCGGTATATGGAGGCGTATGACGAGAATAAAGTATATATATCAGGAAGTAATGTCGCCAATCAAAGAATATATACGGTGCCAAACGGGGCATCTTATGTCAGGTTTACTTTTTATCTCGGATTTTTATCAAATGCTTCTGATATTATGATATTTCCTTCGGCAGATACATCAATTGTACCATATAAAGCATATGATGAAAAAAATGTCTCTGTTAAAAAGAGTTGTTTGCCTGTAAGCGAGGTAAAAGCTTTTTTGCCCAGTGAAATTTGTGTTGCTACCGGAAGAACGATTGAGATTTATAACAGTCAGGTTTGTCCGGATGCCGGCAGCTATCATTTTAAATGGAAATGTCAAATAGGTAAAGCATTGCAGCGGAAGTTCAGTATTACAGGCTTGTCAGGACATGTCGGAACCTATGCTCTGGAGCTTGAAATTTATGACAGCGATTACATTATGCGCTGGAACGGTTCGTCAGTTCTGAAAATTGTTCCCGCGCTTTCATCGGAATACAAAGTTGTACCGATTGGAGACAGCCTTACAAATATAAAACGTTGGATGCCTGAAGTTATGAATCTTTCCGAGGGCAAAATCAGCTTTGTAGGTACAAGAACATTTAATCTCAAGGATTCTGAGGAAACGGTTCATACAGGATTTCATGAGGGAAGAAGCGGATGGACGGCTGCAAGATATAACCAGCCGGGAGATGTGTCTCCGGATGAGGAGACCTATAAATATGCCAATCCGTTCTATAATCCGTCGAGCAGTCGTTTTGACTGGAATTATTATGTGACGAACTCTCTTGCTGGAGTTTCACCTGATGGTGTGCAATTGTTTCTTGGCACCAATGGAATTGCGCTTGATCCGACGGAAAATGCAAACGCCATTAAAGAGCTTGTCGATTATATAAGACAGGACGCACCGAATATACACATTTATGTAGTATATATACCATATAGGTCAAATCAAAACGGCATTGGTACCCAGACTGCATCCGATGGATTCACAGCTTTAAATCCCGGCGCCTATAAATATGAAGAAGACATGAAAGTATTTTATCTTATGGTTCGGCTTAACTCACTTTTAAAGGGTTATCAAAACTTGTTTTTTGTTCCGCTTTCTCTTTGTCATGACAGTGAAAATAACTATGGGACAGTGGAGACTCCGGTAAATCCGCGTTCATCCCAAACTGAACTTTTTCCGGTCGAATCTGTGCACCCTCAGTCAGCGGGATATTTTCAGTTTGCGGATATTATTTTCAGTACGTATTCCGCTCATGCCTCAGATATATAACTATATGAAAATTTCCTGTCTGCCAATAGATTGTCACAACATGTCATTTTTATGTCGAGGCCTTGGCCGGTTAGGCATTCTGTAATATTGTAAAAAAAATATTGACAAATTTATAATTCTATGGTAATATTAACTCATAAGATAATGTCCCATAAAAATATATAGTACACAAATGTTGAATTTGAGGCAGTGTTATGATTTACTATTATACATTACAGGGCTTAAAAATACAATTTCAATTATAGAACTGTAGGTGTAGCGAATTCGCTATGCCTATAGTTCTATATTTTTATGTCGAAAATAGTCATATTTTGCTTTAGACATGAGCAGCTGCTTTTGATGAGAGAGTTTCTTCCAGGCCAGCCGTATATGGAAAGAAAAAATCTGCAGAAAATGACAGATGTGAAAAATACATATATGAATATTTAAATAAAAGAAAGGATAGCAGTATGAAGAAAAAAGAAAAAGATCCGCAGATACATATGCTTTCAAACTATTGCGCCGCGTTTAAGCTTATGCTTAAGCTGTTCCCGGAAAAATTTGCAGGTACTTTATTTCTGACGATTTTCGGAAACGTAATTAACTTCTTTTCATTTACTTATATTCTCAGCTTTGTTGTAAACGGTTTGCAAATTGGCAGGCGGATTTCGGTACTTATGACGTACGTAGTCGGAATGATGACTTTGCAGATAATAATTTCAACTTTTGAAAATGTTTTTAGTACGTATATACTTCCGATTTTGGATCAAAAGTGCAGTTTAAGAGTTAACCGTATGCTGTATAAAAAATCTGTGGAGTCCGATATTTCTAATTACGAAAGTCCTGAGATGTATGCGTTGTTCGGCAGGGCCGTATCCGGGGGAGTAGGGTCTATCGAATGGGTATTCTGGTCTATTTCAAATATTGTAGGTATGATCATAAATCTTGGTCTTTCATCCTGGCTAACTTTGACGATTGATCCGTTTTTGTTTGTATTTGCAGTGCTTCCTATATTTTTCAATCTGCTCAGAAAGAAA
>CABPZV010000169.1 GCA_902462015.1 uncultured Eubacteriales bacterium
AATAACCGGGGAGGAAAATGGTGATGGCACTAATAAACATAAAAATAGAAGGTTATCCCTATCAGGTTGAAGAGGGGATAACGATTCTCGAAGCCGCAAAACGTTGTGGCTATGAAATTCCCTCTCTCTGTGCATATAATCATGGTGAATGTAATCAGGGTTCATGCCGCGTATGTCTTGTTGAAGCTACCGGTGCAAGAGGCCTTGTGGCGTCGTGCGTATATCCTGTTTCAGAAGGGATGGAAATAACAATTTCTTCTCCGAAAGCTGTAGAAGCACGGAGAACGTCTGTTGAGCTTCTTCTTTCAAATCATTCTATGAAATGTCAGCAGTGTGCAAAGAACGGAAACTGTGAGCTTCTCCGTGTTGCAAAAATTACAGGCGCTAGGGAAGACAAATATATAGGAGAGAAAACTCCTGTTACCGTGGACGAGCTTACTCCTTCGATTGTACGGGATACTTCGAAATGTATACTCTGTGGACGCTGTATAGCAAGATGCTCCGCTGCTCACGGACTTGGCGTTCTCGGTTATGAGAACCGCGGTTTCAAAGCTATTGTAGCTCCAGCAGAAAACCGTTCATTTGCAAATTCTCCTTGTATTATGTGTGGACAGTGTGTAAGCGTATGTCCTACCGGAGCTCTTATGGAGAAGTCGGAGATCGGAAAGCTTGATGAAGCGAAAAGGGCAGGAAAGTTTATTGTTGTTCAAACGGCGCCGGCTGTCCGCGCGGCTCTGGGTGAAGAGTTCGGAATGAAGATCGGTACTCCTGTTACCGGAAAGATGGTTGCTGCGTTGAAACGTCTTGGCTTTAACAAGGTTTACGATACTAATTTTGGCGCCGATCTTACAATTATGGAAGAAGCAAGCGAGCTTCTTGACAGAATGAATAACGGCGGTGTTCTCCCGATGATTACATCGTGTTCGCCAGGATGGGTAAACTATGCCGAATATTATTACGGAGATCAGCTTGATCATCTTTCCTCCTGCAAATCGCCTCATGAAATGTTTGGCGCTATTGTTAAGTCATATTATGCTGAAAAGAACAATATTAATCCGCAGAATATCTTTGTTGTTTCAATTATGCCGTGTACGGCTAAAAAGTATGAGAAGGAAAGAGAAGAACTTGTAACTAACGGACTTAAGGATGTTGATTGCGTCCTTACTACCCGTGAGCTGGGTGACCTTATCAAGCGTTCCGGTATAAATTTTACTGCGCTTGCAGATGAAGAATTTGATAATGATCTTCTCGGAGACTATACGGGAGCCGGAGTAATATTTGGTGTTACCGGCGGAGTTATGGAAGCTGCATTGCGTACGGCATATTTCTCGCTCACAGGTAAAGAACACGAGCTTATCAAGTTTGAACAGGTGCGCGGTTTTGATGGAGTTAAAGAAGCAGGCATCGAAATCGGCGGCAAGACGGTTTGGGTTGCCGTTGCCAGCGGTATGAAGAATGCAAAGGTTCTTATGGATGAGGTCCGCGCAGGAACATCTAAGTATGCGTTTATTGAGATTATGGGATGTCCCGGAGGATGTGTTGCAGGCGGCGGCCAGCCGTATGTTAAGCCTTGCTTCCTTCCGAACGAGGATATAGACATTCTTGATACTTATAAGGAAAAGCGGGCAAATGCTCTTTACAGCGAGGATGAGCGTCAGGTTATCAGACAGTCTCATAACAATCCTCAGATTAAACAGTTGTATGCTGATTATCTTGGCAAGCCTCTTTCACACAAGGCTCATGAACTTCTTCATACGACATATTCTGCGAAGAAGAGATTCAAATAAATAATGTCTCCCGTCTGTATAGATGTTTTCTGTTCAGGCGGGACTTTTTATATTTCAACGGGGAAAACAAAAAAGAAACCGCCGCCGGCGGTTTCATATTGATGACGGTTTACTTTTTTTGAAGATAAGAAAATTTATCTCCTTTTTCTTATAATTACTGCAAGAGATAGTGAAATGAGAGAAACTGCTGCAAAGGCTGTACTTATATCTGAAGTTTGAACACTTCCGTTTGTATTTGTCATCCCTGTTCTAGCATTTCCTGAACCTGCAGAGGAACCATTTCCGCTGCTTCCGGCAGGCTGACCGTTTGAAGGATTTATTTCAGCTCCGCCGTTATTGCCTGTTCCGATATCACTTCCGCCGCCGGATTCTTCGTTTTGGCTGAGCAGAGATGTGTCGGGAACAGTGTCTGATAAAACAATAGAATATTTTCCTTGCGAATACTCAATGTGATCCTGAATAAAGATAAGGTCTTTTAAGGTCAGACCTTCCTCAAAAATTCCCTCGAGTGAAAGTGCATAATCATAGTCATATCCGGAATCGCTTGTAGCATCTGAGACTACAAGGCCGTACTGGAATTTTCCGCCGTCCTTAAGAATTTTATCCTTAACATTGATGTTTAAGGGCATAGCAAATTCTATAATATAGCTTCCGTCGCCGGAGCGGACTGTTTTATATAATCCGTCCGAGGCATTTTTTTCAAATTCTTCATAAGAATATAGATCGCACCAAACTTGCTGCTGAAAGTTTTCAGGTTTATAAACGGTGAGATATCTTCCTGCAGCGTCGGCGTGAACGTTAAAATTCATACCTTTGTATGAAAAGTACGCCTGAATTCCATCCTGAAAATATGGCGCCCAGTTAAGATTGACGCCAGCATTAAGCTCAGCATCTCTTTTTTGGACAGCTCTGTTCCAGTGCTCGTCATCGAGACTTCCGATGTCATCGTCAATCACCCTTATTGCGATATATATGTAATTTTCATCCCAGAGAAAGTACGTTGTTGCCTTAACATCCCAATTATATGAGGTAAGTCCATTTTCATCTGGTTCAAATTTTCCAATTCCCCAAAAATGCTCGGCGTCCGTTTCAAATTCATGTTCTATATAATATGACTGTAAATATGCTGCGTCGATTTTTCCGTCAATGGATGGCGTCCATTTCAGCACTTTGTCATTAAAAGTCGCGGCAGAGCACGGAATCACAGACGACAATGCTGTAATAGCAGCGGCAAATATAACCGCCGCGCATCTGCATAAGCTCTTCTTCATATTTTTTATTCTTCTCCGGGCGCTGTCGGACGCTGTCTGCGCATTTCCCGACGGAGATGCTGAGATCAGAGGCGTTCCTAAAAGGAGTGATGTGAATACTGCAACTTTTCTTTTCATTATTGTGACCATACCTTTCATATATATTGGCCTGAAAAACTTTATTCAGACCTAATTGACGCAATTTAGTTTTTCTTTTTGTTTATAGCTATTTATAAATATACATAATATAAGCCTATTAAATACATATTTTGGTTAGCTTATTACCATAATTTTATAATAACATGTTTAAAATAAAAAATCAATACCTATTATAAATTTAATGAATATTTTTTATGGGAAATTATATATTTCAATGAAGTAAATATTATTTTTTTAATTTTTACAGAATGTTTTCTCATCTATATATAATAATTTTCTAATAATACTTGAACTTATACAAGTTTTATGTCATAATTATTAAATAGAATTCTGGATATTTTTTGTTTAGTTTTGTGCCTTGCCGGTCAAAGAGATCGGAATTTCATGGAAGATTGGACTGGCTTAAACTTCACATATATACAAAAGGAATGGTCATAAGTATGAAAATTTTTGACGCGCATGCGCACATTTATCCGACAGCTATTGCTGAAAAAGCGGTGGATTCACTTGGTAATTTTTATGATTTTTCGCCTGACGGCCTTGGAACAACAGATGATTATACGGAAAGTTCCGCCGCGGTAGGCTGCAGCGGATTTTTAATTCTTGGAGTTGCGACAAATGCCCGTCAGACTGCAGCAGTTAACGATTTTATTTCTGATTTTATTAAGAAATCGCGCAATGACGGATTTGACGCATACGGTTTTATGGGAATAAATCAAGAGATTTTGGATATAGAGGCCGAAGTAAAACGCAGCGTGGGGAAAGGCTTATGCGGCGTTAAAATTCACCCGGATATTCAGCAGGTTGACCCGCTCGATCCACGGCTGTACTGTCTGTATGAGCTGTTGCAGCAGATGAAACTGCCTATATGTTTTCATGTTGGAGACGTCAGACCGCGGTATAGGTATTCAGAGCCCGAAAAGATTGCCAGAGTTGCAAAAGATTTTCCGGGGCTTCGTATCTGTGCCGCTCATTTCGGGGGATATTCGGTATTCGAAGAGGGAAGAAATGTTTTGGCAGGTCTCGCGAATATATGGGTGGATTGTTCGTCGTCTTTGTGGCTTATTACTCCTGAGTATGCACATGAGCTTATAAAAGCTTTTGGTACTGACAGAGTGATGTTTGGAACCGATTATCCGGTGAAGTATTGTGACGAAGAGCTTAAGCGTTTTGAAAAAGTACCTCTTACCGACGGGGAACGTGATAACATTCTCTGGAATAATGCTCATAATTATATATTAGGAAAATAATCAGAATTAATGTTACTTTTTATATCGATGTGGTTCAATAAGGGGCGTGCCCCGTCAAATGGCGTGGTAACCATATTGTATCTACCACTGAATGGGGAGATGTCTCTCGTCGCCTTAGAGGCCACCGCCTTAGAGGCTATCGCCTTAGAGGCGTCACCATTAAGGCTGCCGCCCTAATGGCGGGACATCTTGCCTAAGTTATATAAAACGATTCGGTAAT
>CABPZV010000170.1 GCA_902462015.1 uncultured Eubacteriales bacterium
CAAGTCTTAAATAAATTCCTACATCGTATGTGTTATCTGTATTCATTATAATTTTACCTCCTGTGATTACAGCAAAAATAACACGATATAGTTTTGATTGCCCCTCTATTATAGCGCAACAGAGGGGCAATGTCTATATTGCAAGGTTATTTTATGCCGCATTATTATCTATTCTTTTGCTTATAATTTGATATATCAACTCCGATAACGGAGTATTATTTGAAAAATGACTATTTACAATAATTTTACCATTTGGTTTATTGTACGCAGTCTGCCTCGTTGAAACCTGTGTTTTTACTTTACTCATTTTTAGAGCCTCCTCAATTTACACTGTTTATTGGCGGTTTTTGAATAGATACCGCCAAACTATATAAAATCATTTTGTGTTAAGATTCGTTAAAACACCTTTTCCCCTTGTTGTGAGAGCATATCTTCTAACCTTTCCATTTCTCGGAATGATATATCCTTCATCAATTAATCTGCATATAATACGGGAAACTTTGCTTCTGTTGCAGCACAAATATTCTGCCATTTCCTGCTGTGAAAGAGAACAATATGTTTCATTTAATGTTGTTCTTCTGTTGTTGTGAATAAGGTTCATAACCTCTAATTTGTTTCTATTAGTTATTTTCATTTTCCAAATCCTCCTGTTTATCATTTAATATAAAATCTACTGCTTTTTGTGCTTTACTGCTTGCACTGACAATCAGATGCATGTTGCCGTTTAAGGCGTTAATCCAATTCTGTATATATGCCGCAGAATTTTCAAATACCTCAGGCGTTTCAACACCGCATAAATTGCAGAGTGATGCTGAACCGATTTCGGCAATAAGTTCTTCTTTTGCGTATTTGTTGCGGTCTCTTAAAAAAGCACCGTCAACCAATCTGTCAAGTCTGTCCTTATGTCCTGTTGAATGGGTTATCTCGTGAAATGCCGTACTGTAATAGTCCGATACCGAGGAATACTGCTCCATACTGGGAATTGTTATGCTGTCCTGCTTTGGGTCATAAAATGCTTCGTCGGAAACCTTCACATTAAATGCTACGCCTGTTTTTGCTATGTAATTTTGGATAACCGTTTCGGCATCCCGATTAGGTTCAAGAATAACATTTATTTCTTCAAGGTCAAGCGGTTTTATGCCTGTGGTCTGGTCTATATGAAAAACCTTGTAATACCGCAGAAACGGTATGCTTTTTGTTCTGTCCGCATCCTCTTCGTCAGGAACAGTAAGCAAATTCCAATAAACAACCATACTTGACCTCTCGCCCTCATTAACAAAACCGCCGAGCTGGGTAATTTGCCTGTATGTCAACCATTCGCCCGATTTGCCGAGCAGCATTTGATTAAGCAAGCTGTAAGGTCTTTTTGAATATCTGCTGTATGCGCCGTTCCGTGTGCCTGTCCAGGGTTTTCTCCACGGAATAACACCGTTTTCCAACTGTTCTATGAATCTTTGGGTTATAACTTCATATATGTTAAATTTACTCATTTTTGGTTCCTCCGTAATTTTCATAGTGCTTTATGACGGTTTTGAATAGATACCGCCAAATATGCTAAGTTAATTTGAATTTCCCGTATCAGATATAACATCTTTATACATACGACTCGGAACATAGTGTTTCCCGGAGTTGTTATGAGCAAGATGACAGTACATATTGTCCATAGGCAAGAAATTACAGCAATAATACGCTGTATTAAAACTGGATGTCTTGCCGTTGAAACTAACTTTTTTATCAGGTGTTAGTTTTTGGATTCGGATGCCCTTTTCTCCAAGTTCATAAAAGTAGTTTCCTATCACCTGATACTGTTCACAAGTGCTGTTCATCAATATAGCAAAGGGTTTTTGCAGACTTATCAGTCTTTTAAAAATATCAAGTTTTATAGAAAACGGTGGGTTTGTGATTATGCAATCATAGTGTTCGTCCGGTTCATAAGTAAGAAAGTCTTTTCCTTCCCAAATATGAGAATGAATTACCTTTATGTTATGCTCTTTCAACGTGAGAACAAATTCGCTTGATTTGGTATCGCAAGGACACCATACCGTGCTTCCTTTTGGAATATACTTAATAATCGGTTCTACCAGAATTTTTGGAGTGTATAACTCATCATTTGACGAGTTATACATCCCTTTGAGATTATTATTCAAGCAAATCACCGCCTTTTGAATCGGCAGAATTTGCTTCATCAATCACTCTGTAAAATGCTTTTTCAAATGCCCCTATCCCTGAAAACAAATGCAGAAACTGTATATTTTCAAATAAGTAGGGCATAGCATTAAACAATTCTTTAAGAACCCAATACACAACATCAACGACAATGCTGTTGCCCGCCTGATGGTATATCGCAGTTTTAGGGCAAACCGCCGATGCTTTTTCATAATCTGCATCATCAAACCCCATAAAGCGATATGCTTCACAAGGCGACAAACGCTTTATGTAATACTTTTTTCCGTCAGCGGTGTTAATGGTCTGCATAACAATGGTGTTTGGGTTGGACGCTCTCAATGTCGGGGAATATTTAATACCTATCTGATTATCATTCCAACCGGATGTGCAATTCGGTCTGTAAATGCCTTTTTCAGAATGTATAACGGAGTCAAGTTCTCTTTCGATATTCCTTCTTACATAGGGTGAAATAGCGGTATCAACAATAACCGTTTTATCAGTGCCTTCAAACAAATCCGAACAATCATCAAGCATATCATTGATTGTTTTTACATCTTTCAAAGGTTCGGGAAAACAAAATTTTCTGTTATCCAATTCTTTTTTGACGGCAATCAGGATTATCCTTTCCCGATTTTGCGGAATCCCGTAATCTTTGGCATTTAACACCTTGAAATATACGTTATAACCGTATTCCTCTATCTCTGCCACAAACATATCAAACAGAGGTTTGAAGCGTTTGGAAAGCAGATTTTTAACATTTTCATATATTGCAAAGTTCGGCATCGTATGGTGCAAAACTTCAAGGTAATGCACAAGCAGTGAGGAGCGGGTCTTTTCAATATGATCCGAATGGCAATGCGGACAGAACTTACGCTGTGTGTAGTGTACTGTCAATGGGTTATATGTTTCGCCACATTCGATACAGCGCCATAAGGCTCCGTTTCTCTGACCGGCGTTTGAAAAATCTTGGCAGGGTGAGCCGCCTGAGAGTACATTTATGTAGGGCAATTCTTTCGCTTTAATTTTTGTAATATCGCAGAAATTTTTATCCGGCGAAACATTATGTATTATTGAATACGCCTTAGCAGCGTTCTTGTCTATTTCACAGAAACCTGCAATGTTAAAATTATATAAGTTTTTCATTTCTTTTTACCTCCTAAGATTTGTTAGAAGGTAAAGCGCTTTACCGTGTACAAGGGGTGATCAAGTCCCTTGCTTCTGTTTTATATATATCAAACCGATATTTGAGGCAGCTAATCTCAAATATGGCAGTTGCGGGGTTAATACTTGCCGCTGCGAGGTTATCCCCAAAACTTCAACGGCAGTCCATCATGAATATATTTTCTGCCCAGTATAACGATCGGGAAGATTAAGTTTTGATTGCTTTATAGCATCTACACAATGCATCAACTTGTCTGTATCAGGCTCATAAGCAATATAACGCCTGTCCATATTGATACAGCATTTAATGCTTGTTCCATATCCACCGGAACAGAATACTATCTCACCGGGCAAGGAAGAATTAGTGATAATTCGCTCCATTAACTCCTGTGGAATGTTATCCTGATACGGCAGCGACATATCTCTGTTGTCCTCGAAGAATTTACGCTTTGTGTGATATGTACCGTACAGTTTTACACCGCCTTTTCTGAAAAACAACAGATATTTAGTACCCTCTCTCTGATGGTTGGTTATGATATCAAACTTATAATTCTGCTTTACAAAGTACATCAGCACATCAGGAAATTGAGCAACATCCGTCATAATGTAAAGGTTGGGCTTTTCCTGTTTTGCGATAATCTTTTCAAAGAAATCATAAGGAATATCGTTACCCTTACCGCAAATATCAAGAATTGCAAGGTCAATGTTGACATCGACAATGGCATCGAACATAGATGTTGCATTGCCCGATACAATGTCTGATTTTGAAACCAAAGGTGCCGACTTCAATTTGTATTCAGGATGTTCTTCAAGAGCGATTGCAATTCTTTTATTGCCGACCTTATAGTATTTTTCCATCAATTCAAAACCGATGAATTTTCGTCCCGTTTCTATACACGCTACCGCAGTAGATGCAGAACCGGAGAACATATCAAGAACCACATCACCCTCTTTTGATGCAGACTGTATCAGCGAGGATAATATGTCTATCGGTTTCTTTGTGGGATGATATAAGGGATCATTCTTACTACTGCGCACCTTTTTTGTTATAAAGTGGTCTGTGATAAGTGTATATCGTTCGTCTGTATTGCTTTCATATGCGTAAATGATATATTCCGTATCGCTGAGATATTTACCGTTGCAAAGCGGCGGCACATCTGTTTTAGACCATGTTAAAAGTTGTATGTTTGAACCAAGTGCAGAAAAATATTCAATGTACATTGGTATTTGTTCACGGGAGCAGAAGAAAAAAGCATTGATTTTTTTCATTACCCGGACGCACTCGTCAAGTATTCTTATATCAAAACCGTTGGTCATGTAC
>CABPZV010000171.1 GCA_902462015.1 uncultured Eubacteriales bacterium
TAAATTTATACAAAAAAATAAAGAAAATAAATTCCTTTAGAAATAATAAAGAAAGCCGCACTGCAGAAAAACTGATAGAAAGATATGCCAGCGATATTATCTCGTCATCCGGAATGCAAAGTGAAAAGAATTTTATGCAGCACGGAGGAATAAGTTGCTATTCTCATTCTGTTTCCGTAGCCCTGATGAGCATTAACATTGCGAAGGTTCTTCACATACATGCGGATATCAAAAGTATGATAAGAGGGGCTCTTCTCCATGACTATTTTCTTTACGACTGGCATGACCGTGATCCAAGACACAAGCTGCACGGCTTTACGCATGCACGTACTGCACTACGCAATGCCGAGAGGGACTTTGCTCTGTCGGAAATTGAACGCGACATCATCGAAAAACACATGTTTCCGGTGAATATTAAACCGCCCAGACACAAAGAAAGCTATATTGTTACAATCGCCGACAAGATATGTGCACTTCGTGAGGTAATAACCTTAAAGCTTTAGCTTTAAGAATTTTTTACTATATGTTCAAGTCTCACCGCAATGTTTCGAGGTTTTGCTTTGCAAAATCGCCGCCGTAGCGGTGAAACGAAACTTGCACCTTAAAGCTTCAGCTTTAAGAATTTTTACTATAAGTCTAAGTCACACCGCAATGTTTCGAGGTTTTGCTTGCAAAATCGCCGCCGTAGCGGCGAAACGAAACTTGCACCTTAAAGCTTTAGCTTTAAGAATTTTTACTATAAGTCTAAGTCTCACCGCAATGTTTCGAGGTTTTGCTCTGCAAAATCGCCGCCGTAGCGGCGAAACGAAACTTGCACCTTAAAGCTTTAGCTTTAAGGTTATTATACCATAGTACATTATAAAAATCTATATAAAAAATATATCTTAAGTATTTTTTAACAAACATGTAAAAACGGAAAACTCCGGCTCTGGAAACACCAAAGCCGGAATTTTTTATATCAGATTTTATTATTTTACGAGCGTAATGCCCTTATACTTTGCAATCTGCCATGTCATCAGGTCATAATAGAACGTACCAAGCTTTTCAGAAGGCTCTAAATCCTTTGACTCCTCAACCGAAAGCTGCTCGCTGAGAATCCATTCATTCCATGTAGGCAAAATTACAACTCCAGCTCCAAGATCGTTTGCACGCTGGAACTGCTTCTTAAGCGTAGCTCCGTTTTGACGTGTATATGCCGGAATGTTTCCATCCCCGCGCGAGGCTGCCACACAGGTAATCGCTTCAACGCGTCCGTTCAGAACAGTAAATGTCTGAGCGCCTCTCTCTTCCCAGCTCCAGAATCCTGCGGAAAGAAGATCGGTTTTATCTGCCAAAAGCCTTGACTGCTGACCGACATATCCTGTCATCCATCTGACGGTAAAGCGTTCATCTGTCCATGACGGATTTGCACCGTATTCAGTCGGTGTGCCTGTATAACAAATCAGAAGAGGTTTTCCTTCATAGCGGAAATACATATCTGCATATTCGGGGTGCTCAGGATTATTTAAATAAGTGTTATAAACCTGATTTACTTTTTTCTGATGAAGACCACTGTCCAAAGGATTATCCCTACCCAGCATATGCCCCGGTCCTACAAAAAGACAAATCTTTGGAGCATTAGGAATTTCAGACCATATCTCAAAAAGAAGATCGGTAGAGCTTTCAATCATATCCATACCGTAGTTATACTGCTCAGGCTCATAGAAAGTGTTATTAGACCAGTCGACAAACACAAAATCTACTCCTGCATCCGCAAGCATTTTGCCATGCCTGTAAATTGCTTCGCGGTCGTTGGAAAGATATTTTCCATCGAGAGGCAAATCCCATGTCTCTTTCCATTTACTCGAACGCTCAAACCAAGTAGAGTAAGCAATACCTACAAGACGATCTTCATAATCCGTCTTTGCATATTTTCCCACCCCACTCTGATCAGCTTCCACGTCGCTTGTGTCGCATACTACAGTGCGGTAAAGCTCAAAGCGTTCTTCAGCTTCGGCGCGTTTTTCATCAGTCAGAAGGTTTTCTTCGGCTGTCAGGTAAGTAATATCATAATCACCGGTTTCCTGCGTTACCTTATAACCGAGCATATCGGCAAAATATTCGACAGAGCAAAGAAGTCTTTCACCCCGTGAAATAATCTGACACTCTGCATACTCGCGGTCTCCGCAGCTAAGTACACCGGTTTTTACATCGAACTTCATTTCAATGTCTCCGTATGTATATGTGAAAGTACCATTTTCGGAATCACGCTCATAAGCAAATCCGAAAATGTCTGCAAGCAATTCAGAGTCTGCCAGCAAAACACTGCCGTCCTTCTCGGCTGGGGTATAGCCGAAAAAGCCTCTCAGTCCGCTGAAAGCATATATCTGACCGTCGGCAAAAGCAACAATCTCATTTCTATCACCGCCATCAAAATAATTCTCGATTGTGAAATTATCCGGCTCAGGTGCATCTGTGTCGACAGGAGCGGTCGTCACTGAATCACTTGAAGAGCCATCCGAACTGTCGCCCCCGTTCGCAATATATTTCATCAAACGTACCAAATCCTTAGCGTCAGTTTTTTTATCTCCATTGAGATCAGTGCCATACGCTTCAATGCCTTCCCCGTCATTGGCGATATATTTCATCAAACGCACAAGATCTTTTGTATTGACCTCTCCGTCCCCGTTTATATCGCCGTAGCTAAAACTGTTTTCTGCATTAACCGCTGCATATCCGATGACCGGAATACAGACAAGTACTATCGCAAGTATAACAAGCAGGACATTTTTTCTTTTTAAATTTGCCAATTCTACGTTTCCCCTCTCTAAGTTTAAATAAACCTTAAATTTTTCTGTAAATCGTTTGTTTTATCCATTAATTAAAGTATACCATAATATAAAAATAATTTCAAGATAAGTAAGACATTTTACAAATATTACAGTTTTGCGTATTTATTTGTTCATGGATTTATTCTTATCAACGTATCAGTAATGAAATTTCTTTTGCTTTACAGCTAAAAATACCGCCGAAACTACAACAGCCATCATTTCCGCAATTACAATCGAAAGCCATATACCGTCTATGTCCAGCACAAGAGGAATAAGTATTACAGCTATAACCTGGAAAACGAGAGTTCTCAGAAAGGAAATCACAGCTGATGTAAGTCCGTCGTTTAAGGCGGTAAAAAATCCTGAGCTGAAGATAGCAAATCCCATGAACAAAAAGGCGAATGAATAGATACGAAAGCCTCTGCATGTCAGAGACATCAGCTCCGCGTCATATCCGACAAATAGTTTTGAAAGCGGCATCGCCAAGCACTCGGCAAATATCAGCATACACACAGAAAATATAAGAATAATATGTATGCTTTTTCGCAGCAGGCCTTTAAGCTCTTTATCATTTCCAGCTCCATAATTAAAGCCGATTACCGGCGCGGTGCCTATAGAATATCCGATAAATGCAGCTGAAAAAATCATACTGACATACATCAGGACACCATATGCAGCAACTCCGTTTTCACCTGCATACTTAAGCAGCTGTATATTATAAAGCATACTAACGAGTGAAATAGAAACATTGCTCATAAATTCAGACGAGCCATTTGTACATGCTTTAAGGAGCGATCTTCCGTTGAAACCGGTTTTTGTCAGACGTAAAATACTTGTATTGGGCCGCAAAAAATATAAAAAGGATATAATACCTCCAACTGCCTGGCTGAGCGCCGTTGCTGCGGCTGCGCCGGTAAGTCCAAAATTAAATACAGCTACAAAAAGCGCGTCCAATACCATATTAGTCAATCCAGATATCAGAGTTACAGCCAATCCAAGCTGAGGTTTTTCCGCTGTGACAAAGAAGCTTTGGAATTCCATCTGCAAAATATATGTCGGCAATGCCATTAAAATAACACGGCCATATGTAACCGAATCGGTCAGCATAGTACCTTCTGCTCCAAGCATAGCGGCAATCGGAACTATAAAAATTATTCCTATAATGGCAATTAAAATGCCTGTAACAGCCGAAAAATACACAAATAAAGAAAAATCCCTGTTTGCCCTTTCTTTATTTCCTTCACCCATTGTTTTTGACACCAATGCGCTTCCGCCAGTTCCGAACATAAAACCGATTGCTCCTAAAATCATAAGAAAAGGCATTATAAAATTTACTGCTGCAAAAGATGTTTTGCCGACAAAATTTGATACGAAGTATCCGTCGACAACGCCGTAAATCGAAGTAAAAATCATCATTGCTATAGACGGCAAAGTAAAACGCAGCAAACTGCGGTATGTAAAGTGGTCTGAAAGCTTAATTTTCATTTTTATAGCTATTCCTTTCGTATATGTTGTAAGTCATTATATAGAATTCATCTCTTTTCTAAATAAATCAATAAATTTTTCGGTTAATTCAATATACAAATCAAGTTCATGCTCAGACCATGCACTGAAAACTCTGTTTTCAAGCTCAAACAATCGAAAAACAGTCTCCTTAGATAAAGCTTTTCCTTTATCGGTCAAAATTACTTTCTTTGATCTGCCGTCATTGTTTTTAAGATATATAACCTCGTCTTTTTCAAGACCGCGAATCGCTGAGTTAACTGTTTGCTTACGTATTCCCGTCAATTTATAAATATCGGAAAGCTGGCATTCTCCTCCGTTATCA
>CABPZV010000172.1 GCA_902462015.1 uncultured Eubacteriales bacterium
GTCCCCCGTGCTCCTTTGCGACATTGTTAATCAGCTCCATAATAAGAACCGTTTTTCCTACCCCGGCGCCGCCGAAAAGCCCAATCTTTCCGCCCTTTGAGAACGGACAGATAAGGTCGATTACCTTAATCCCTGTTTCGAGAATTTCGGTGGAAGTTGAAAGCTCATCATATGACGGTGCAGAACGGTGAATACTCCATTTTTCTTCGGTAACTGCGGCAGGACCGTTATCGACCGTTTCACCGAGAACATTGAAAATACGGCCAAGCGTCTGACGTCCGACGGGAACGCTTATCGGCGCCCCGGTATCCGTTACCTCCGTCCCCCTCTGAAGTCCGTCTGTCGATGCCATCGCTATACAGCGGACTGTGTTATCACCTATATGCTGAGCAACTTCTACAGTCAGTTTTTTATTTTTCAGCGGTATTTCAAGAGCATTGTTTATCGACGGAAGCCCTCCGTCGTCAAAACGAACGTCAACAACAGGTCCCATGACCTGTGAAACCACGCCTCTGTGAGAATTTGCCATATGCAATCCTCCTCCCCTTATCATAAATCGTGAAAGCTTCGCCTGAAGCAGACGCTTTACGCGTCGCTCCCTGCTACAATCTCCGTTATCTCCTGAGTTATAGCACCCTGTCTTGCTCTGTTATACGCAAGCTGCAGATCGGAAATCATCTGTCTCGCATTCTTTTCTGCGGAATCCATAGCCATTCGTCTGGCAGAAACCTCCGACGCAAAACTTTCACGCACCTTTGAAAAAATGACTCCGGCAACATATTCAGGTACTGCAGCATTTAACACATGAAGCACGTCGGGTTCAAAAACTATACCTGTCTCACTCTTTTTACCCGAAGCTCCGCCAGCGGTATCACCGCATATCAGGCCAAGAGGCAGTACCCATGAAAGCTCAGCTTCCTGTTTCATCATGGAAAAATATTTCGTGTAGATTATACCGAGTCTGTCATATTCTCCGCGCGCAAACTCCTCGCACATATAGGAGGAAAAGTTGCGGGCGTCATCAAACGAAAAGTTCTCGGACGATAAAAAACCGTCTCCATAGCGATCACACGCGCGCTTCCCGACCGGAATAAACTCCGCACCGCTAATACCGTCGGCAAGCTTGAACACATTGGCATTATATCCGCCTGCAAGTCCGCGGTCTCCGGCTATTACAATAATTTTTGTACGGTCTCCGCCGCGTTCTGCGACATAAGGGCTGCGTCCGCACTCTCTGCAGGAGGCAAGAAGCCGGACTGTATTCTCCACCGAGTCAGCATACTCGCGCCCATGAAGCATAGCTTCTCCGGAACGGCGAATCTTTGACGAAGCGACAAGTCCCATTGCTCGCGTAAGATGAAGCGTCGAATCAACACTTTTGATTCGTGTGCGCAGCAGCTTTGTATCTGCTCCCATACCGAATCACCCCTGCATCCCGTCAAGCGCCGCCCTCAGCTGTGCAACGTCGCTGTCCTCAAAATAACCGGCTTCAAATCTCTCAAGCAGTTCACTGTATTCAGCCTTCAGTTTTGTATAAAGACGCTGTTCATATTCCGATACTTTTGAAACCTCTACATCCTTAAGATATCCGTTGATTACAGCGTATATAATCGCGACCTGACAGCCGGCTGAAACCGGCGAGTTTCGCTTTTGCTTCAGAACCTCTACAATTCTTTCCCCGAGAGCAAGACGAGCCTTAGTATCTGCATCAAGATCACTTCCGAACTGGGCAAACGACTGAAGCTCTCTGTACTGCGAATATAAAAGCTTCAGCTCGCCAGAAACCTTTTTCATCGCCTTAAGCTGCGCGGAGCCTCCGACACGGCTGACCGATATACCCGGATTTATGGCCGGCATAACTCCGGCATGAAATAGCTCTGTTTCAAGAAATATCTGCCCGTCGGTAATAGAAATTACATTGGTTGGAATATATGCCGACACATCTCCGGCCTGAGTCTCTATAATTGGAAGAGCTGTAATCGAGCCTCCCCCGTATTCAGGAGCGACACACGCCGCGCGCTCAAGAAGTCTTGAATGCAGATAAAATACGTCTCCGGGATACGCCTCGCGACCAGGCGGACGGCGAATCAGAAGCGAAAGCGCACGGTATGCAACCGCATGCTTGCTAAGATCGTCATATACAATCAGAACATCGCGTCCCTGAGCACGAAAATATTCTGCCATAGCGCAGCCGGAATACGGCGCAATATACTGCAGCGGAGCACTTTCAGATGCAGACGCCGATACTATAATTGTATAATCCATTGCCCCTGCGCGCTGCAGTTCTGCGCTCAGCTGAACGACCGACGTACTTTTTTGTCCGATTGCAACATAAATACATATTACATTCTGATCCTTCTGGTTTATAATCGTATCTATTGCAATCTCTGTTTTACCCGTCTGACGGTCTCCGATTATAAGCTCACGCTGTCCGCGTCCGATTGGTATCATACTGTCAATCGCCTTGATTCCGGTCTGAAGCGGAACAGACACGCTTTTTCTCTCAATAATTCCCGGAGCTTCAGCCTCTACGGGATATTCCGCACTGCAGTCTATCTTTCCTTTTCCGTCAATAGGATGCCCGAGAGCGTCTACAACGCGCCCAAGCAAAGCCTCCCCAACCGGCACCGAAACTACCCGGCCGGTTCTGCGGACTGCACTGCCCTCTCTTATTTCATTTTTATCGGAAAGTACGGCAACCGAAACGGTTTCGTTTTCAAGATTCTGAGCCATTCCGAAGCTGCCGTCATCAAATTCGAGCAGCTCTCCTGCCATGCAGTCGCGAAGGCCATACACACGCGCAATGCCATCTCCAACAAGAATCACATTTCCTGTCTCGGACATCTCGATTCTGCTTCGATAATTCTTTATCTGCTCTTTTATAATACTGCTTATCTCATCAGGTCTTGCGTTCATTTTTCCGGATCATTCCTTTCATGCAAAAGACTTCATAAATGCTTAAAGCCGTCCATGGGGCGCTTCGAGATAAATATGTGCCGCCGTCTTAACCTGCGCTTCGACTGCCGCATAACCAACAACTGATGCTGTCCGCACTGACAACCGGCACTGTTATAGCCGGCTCTATTACAGTCAGCGCTGTAGCGGCCGGCACCTTGACAGCCATCATCCTGAGGGCCGGAGCATTCTGTCATTAAATACATCGGGCAGCAAAGCCGATTACGAGTCTATTGCTTCCTTAATTTCCTGCAGCCGTTTTTTAAGGCTGCCGTCAAACAGCTTGTCATCCATCTTAACAACAATACCGCCTATAAGTTTAGTATCAACCGAAAACTCCATATCTACAGAATTGCCACTGAGCTTTTCAAATTTGTTTTTTAAATCTGATTTTTGAATTTCGGTAAGCTCGGCTGCGCTAGTCACATACGCCGTGCTTCGCTTCTCAGATTCGCGCAGCAGCTTGTCATACTCTTCCCGGCAGCCTTCAAAACTCCCGATGCGCCGCCTTTCGCAAAGCAGTGAAAGAAAGGACAGCACATATTCAGGAACAGCTGAACCTAAAGCCTGCTCAAGAGCATAAATTCGTTCCTTCCCTGGAACTGCCGGAGACGACAAAATTTCCGTATATTCCGGATTTGCCGAAAAAATTTCACTAACCTGCGCCAGCGAGCCGGAAATTTCTTTCTCACAGCCATTTTCTGCGGCAAGCATAAATAGCGCGGCGGCATACTCTTTTTCAATCTGAGTCATAACTCATCATTTCCTTTCGCTACATCTCTGAAAGCCACGGCAGTAAATCCGGCTTCGTCACTCTATTTTTCAGCTTCTCCGCTTCCAACGCCGGCTATAAAGGAGTCTATAAGGGCACGGTGATCATCTTCAGTAATTTCGCGTTCAAGCAGCTTTTCGGTCAGAAGCGCCGAAACGTCTACAATTTCATGCTTAATTTCATCCTCAGCCTTGCGCTTTCTGAGCTCAGCTTCATTCTCAGCGGCGCGGATTATATCGTTCGCCCTTTCTCTTGCTTCGCTTATAATCTCATTTTCACGGTTTGCGGCGTTTGTCTCAGCGGTTTTTATGATGATGTCCGCTTCAGATTTAGACAGCTCAAGTCTTTTTGCCCACTCCGCCTTGTCGGCATCAGCTTTTTGCTGAGCCTCCTCGGCCGCGCTGTAGCTCTCGTCAATCACAGCACGGCGCTGAGCCATCACCTTTTTAACGGGAGCATATAAAAATTTTTTCAGTATCAAAAACAAGATTAACAGATTGCAAAGAGAAATAAGTATATGCCATATGTTGACTGATATGACTTCAAGATTCTGCATTTTAATTTCCATGCCTTTCTAATGTGAAACAGCTGAACATCCGCTTTGTCTGAACAATAATTTATGCAATTGCATTCATGAGAATATCGACAAAACGTCCCGGTGCAAGAAATATGAGAAGAATCGCGATAACGAGCGCGTAAAGACCTGTCGTCTCCGCAATAGCACATCCCATGAGCATCGTCGTTGTTACAGCGCCCTGACTCTCAGGCTGTCTGCCTATAGCTTCGCAGGCCTTTGCAACAGCGTTTCCTTCTCCGATTCCAGGTCCTATACCGGCGATCATAGCCATGCCGGCGCCGAGAGCGCATCCTCCAAGAATAATACCTA
>CABPZV010000173.1 GCA_902462015.1 uncultured Eubacteriales bacterium
GGCGGAAAAACAGTTCTTCTCGCAGGAGCTACAGACGAAAGAATTAAATATATTAACCCGAATTGCAGCGGTACCCACGGCTGCGGATGCTATCGCTATATTTCCCATGATAATCTCGAAAGCGGCGACAAGCGCAGTGAACCGCTCTGCTATTTGTTTGGAATAGTACCGTATTGGCTTGGTCCTAAGCTTAAAAAATATGTAGGTCATGAAACAGATCTTCCATATGATATGCATTTCGTAAAATCACTGATCGCTCCGAGATATCTGCTCGAGACAAGCGCATACGATGACACCTGGGCTAATCCTCGAGGCAGTTATCTCACATTCCTTGAAGCAAAAAAGGTTTATAAGCTTCTTGGCGTCGAGGAAAATGCCGAATCCTGGTACCGTACCGGAGGCCACCGCCATGAGCTGCCTGAATTCCGGGCTCTTATGGACTTTATAGACAGAAAGCGTGGAATCCCGGCTGAAAATACCGACTTTATAACATGTGATCCATATCCGGGACTATTTAAATAAATATAACTTAGGCAAGATGTCTCACCATTAAGGCAGCAGCTTTAATGGTGATCGCCTTTCAGGCGGGGGTACATATCTCCATTCAATGGAGATATAATCTCAATCTCCTACTGGATAGTTGCAACTCCATTTGACGGTGCTAAAGCGCATTATTGAAGGCGGAAAATACACCGCAGAGACAGCCACATATCTAATATCACTTTAAATAAAAAAGAAAGGAATATCAACTCATGCCGGAATATTACGGTAAAATTACAGCGGCAGCAAAATATATAGAAAAAAATCTTGACGGCCGCAAGCCAAAGATCGGACTGATTCTCGGATCGGGATGGGGAAGCATAATCGGAAAAATAGAAAACGGTATAACTGTCCCATATACTGACGTACCTGAAATGGCAGTTTCAACTACTCCTGGTCATGCCGGAGAATGGATCTGCGGCAATATCAGGGACAGGTGCGTCCTTATAATGAACGGAAGACTTCATCCATATGAAGGTCACAGCCTGAAAAACGTAGTTATGCCTGTATATATGATGAAAGAGCTCGGTGTCAAAACACTGATTGTCACAAACGCGGCAGGAGCCATAAATAAAAGCTACTCAGCCGGAGATATGATGATAATAACCGATCATATAAACTTTACAGGACACAACCCTCTTACCGGTGAAAACGACGACAGGCTTGGCACACGTTTTCCGGATATGAGCCAGGCATATGATAAGGAGCTCACCTCCGCTGCGCTCAAAACCGCAGAAAAATGCGGCATTAATGTCCATGCTGGAATTTATGTCCAGTCAACCGGACCAAGCTTTGAAACACCAGCAGAAATTCGGATGTTCAGAGCCCTCGGAGCGGACGCCGTTGGAATGTCCACGGTCCCTGAAGTTATAGCCGCACGTCATGCAGGTATTAAAACCGCAGGTATGTCATGCATGACAAATATGGCGGCAGGCGTACTTGAGCAGCCGTTATCTCATGCCGAGGTCTTAGAGACCGCCGCAAGAGTCAGAGATTCTTACCGTGATTTTATGGAAGAATTTATCGCTCAAATAGACTGATACCGAATGACATGGGCGCTTGTATTGCGGACTGCAAACAGCTTGTGCAGCATACAAAAAAGTCAGACTCATTCTTTCTGAATGAGCCTGACTTTTCATTTAATCCGTACTGAGATATTTCGAAAAACTGCATCCTGAAACGGCGCCATAAAAAATAGGCCGTATATAAATTATTTAAGTATATGTATACGAAAAGCTTTTTATCCCTGTTTTTCAGCAGAAGCAAGCCATTTAATTAAATCAGTTTTCTCATACGCGCTTGTCCATGAATCGTGACCGACGTTATCAAATACCGTAAGCTCGGCATGTCCGTGAGCAGCGTTTATCGTATCCACCATCAGCTTTGAATATTCAATCGGAACAACCAAATCGTCGCTTCCATGAAATGCTCGAACCGGCATTTTCGCAAGCGCAGATGCGCGCCATGACATTCCTCCGCCGCAAATCGGAGCTGCTGCGGCAAAATAATTATTGTATTCGCACGCCATTTCCCATGTACCAAAGCCACCCATAGAATTTCCGGTTATTGTTATGCGGTTTTTATCAATATTCAGTTTATTTGCAACGATTTCAATCAAATTCATAAGCTGAACGGTAATTCCGTTCCAGATTTTATCCCAGGGACACTGCGGAGAAAGAGTAACAACACGAAGTCCGAGATAATCCTGATCCTTGCAGAAATATTTCGGAATACCGTGAGTTTTAACCGCTTCAATATTATCTCCCGACTCTCCGACGCCATGAAGGTATACGATGAGAGGCAAAGACTCCTTTGCCGGATCAAAGCCGGTGGGAGTAGTGACTATGTAACTGAGCTTTGAAAAGCTGTCTTTTACAAAAGAAGACGACGTTGTGATCATAATAGTTTAAACCTTTCAGTAATATTTCAATCTTATTTTTATTTCAATCAGGAGCAAAGCCCCGTCAGTTAGTTATATAATTTTAATACCGAGCAAATCGCAAAGCATTCCAATTTCCTTGGTATTGTCGCCGTACGAAATAATATAATGCTGGCACATAACCTTTTCTGCAAAATCCTCCGCGTCATCAAGAACAATCTCAAGTCCTGGAAGCTGCGGAGCCGGCTGCGTCCAACCTGCCTCTTCCCATCTTCTGGGCGTTACGCCGTGTCCCTTAACCATATGCATAACATATTTACCGTCGACCTGGGCAAGACGGCACACAGTTACCGTTCCGGGTTTAACCTTAGAGACATTCAGAATTCCTTCCGACAGAGCGCCAAAAGCCGCCGGCATGGCGACTACGCCGCTTTCCGTAACCTCGGCAGGAACATAATCAGGAACCCCGGCAAGCACACGGTCGGAGAAAAATTCATAAAACTCAAGATATGCCGCTGCCTGACCTGTAATGTATTTAACCATAAGCTGCGTAACGTTACCCAGACAGTCGTTTTCCGGAATTGTGCACACGCCGGAAATATCGGAAAGGAGCATAAATACCGGTGCAGGCGGAAAACCGAGAAGCTTCTTCATTCCATCAACATCCTTGAGAGAAATCGCGTCATATCCGCGCTCTTTTATAAGCTGATCGACTGCAATATAATAACCGGCCGCCTTCATAAGTCCTTCGTCGGAAGGCTCCGAAAGGAAATTCCACGCTTTTATCTCTTTACCGTCGACCTTTCCGCCCTCTTTAACGGCATTTACCACCGACCGTTTCTCATCGTCGGATACCCTTTCACTTCTCTGAAAAACCTCAAGCAGTTCAAAGGTTTCAATCTCAGGACCAATTGAACGCTTGAGAGAAGGACCGTCCGCCTGAGTACCGTAGAGATTCATGTCACGGTAGCCTGCCATACCTACTCTGGCATGGCGGAGCCTGTCCGCAGCCGACGCTGCCCGGCAATACGCTGCCACGCGGTCTGCCCTCGACGGAAGTCCGATAATATCATATATGTACTTGAAATTGTATCCAAGATCGCACATGGTTTTGCGCAGCGCGCTCGTTCCGGCCTGATCCGCGGTAGTGACAAGACGGCCGTCCTCCATCCATCCGCAAAGTCCCCAGAGAACCATCGGCTTATGTCTGTAATGCTCTGCAATCTTTATTACCGCATGTGTAGGAATCCAGCCTGCAATACAAAGAACGAGGCAGTCAAAATCCTCTTTCTTCAGTACATCAAGCGCATGGGCGATATCCTTTTCCTCATAATCGTCCGTGACAGGATAAACACTCACTGCAGAGACTCCCTGTTTTTCGAAATTTTCAAGAGCATCCCTGCATTTTTTTACAATTATATCCTTAGGAGTATTTACCTCACCAAATCCCACAAAACCTGCTTTTATCATTTTTATTACCATTCCTTTCGTACGTACTCAAAGTTTTGTCCGTCTTAGCTTCAGTGAAATGCCGGATATTCTGACAAGCAGGGCGCAAAGCCTTGCTGTAATTCCGGGACAAAAGCTTAATAATGGGCAAAATACCGGTACTATCTTCCGGCTGGATAGAGCTTCTCATCAGCTTCAACATATCTGAGATAAGCGTCTTCTGTCTTTTCATTCCGATTGGGAATATAAATTTTATCCGTTCTTACGATTTTTTCACACGCCGCTTCGACAGACTCAAAGACCCCTGCTCCTGTACCTGCAAGAATCGCAGTACCCAGACATGCGGTTTCGGTATTTTTCAGAGTTGCAAGCCGAGTGCCTGTAATATCGGCTTTGATCTGACACCAAAGCGGACTTGACGCACCGCCGCCCATCGTTCTGATTTCATCGCATGAGACGCCTAAATATTCAAGATTGCTCCGAAGCATACAAGCAACCGACTCAAGAATTGCGCGTACCATATGGCCGCGAGTATGCTCCATAGTAAGCCCGTAAAATACACCCCTCGCATCAGGATTGTATTTCGGCATCGTCGAACCGCAAAGATACGGAATAAACACAAGTCCGCTGCAC
>CABPZV010000174.1 GCA_902462015.1 uncultured Eubacteriales bacterium
TCTAAAGGCCGTGCGTTTTTTTATGGATTTCTGTCCGGCGTTGTAGAACCGGCAGGCGCGGTTATTACGATACTTCTGACTTCGTTTGTAACGCCGGTGCTTCCGTATGTACTGTCGTTTGCGGCCGGTACTATGATATATGTGGTGGTTGAGGAGCTAATTCCGGAGTCTCAGTCCGGGGCTCACAGCAACATCGGAACGGTCGGGGCCGCTGTGGGTTTTGTGCTTATGATGGTACTCGATATAGCTTTTGCGTAATATTTGCAGTTTTTAAAAGATATTTCTATAGCCGGAGTGTGAAAGTATTTATTGGCTTTTGCATAAATATGAATGAACCGTTTTTTACCTCTACAGACGGTAATGGTGATTATGAAAATATTTGAGATGCCGCGCAGCGGCGGAATGGAGAGAATTATGAAGGTTTTGCTTGTCAACGGAAGTCCTCATTCTTCTGGCAGTACATTTACTGCTTTGAATGAAATGGCAAAGATTTTTGCCGAGAACGGAATTGAATCCGAAATGAAACATATCGGAAAAATGGACATTCGCGGGTGTATTGCCTGCGGAAGCTGCAGAAAAAACGGCAAATGTATTTTTGACGATGCAGTAAATGATGCGGCAGGAACTTTTAAAGACTGTGACGGAATTGTGGTAGGAAGTCCTGTATATTATGCGTCTGCAAATGCTACGCTTTCTGCGTTTCTTGACAGACTTTTTTACAGTACTCCGTTTGATAAGACGATGAAGGTAGGGGCGGCTGTTATTTCTGCCCGCCGGGGAGGGCTTTCAGCTACGTTTGACCAGCTTAACAAGTATTTTACAATATCCGGTATGCCTATAGCTTCAAGCTACTATTGGAATAGTATTCATGGAAATAATGCCGATGAGGCTGTTCAGGATAAAGAGGGTCTGTGTGTGATGCGATCTCTTGCGTTAAATATGGCATTTCTGATGAAAAGTATATCTCTCGGCAGGGAAAAATACGGATTGCCGGAAAGGCTTCCTGCTGAAAAGACTAATTTTATACGCTGAGAAATTTTGATTAAAGCTGATACCGGATACGGTGTAAAAGTATTCGGTGGCAGCTTTTTATTTTTAATAATAAAACAGATGTCTCAGCTGTTAAGGTGCTCTGCCGTCAATGTGCTGACTTCTGGGGGAGAAGGGCTGCTCAATTTTTTCGGCGAGGGATATAAGCCTTTATTGAGAAAGGCTGTGTGACGGGACCTTGATCATTATTGAGCTTTAAATAGTCATGTAAAAAAACATATTCTATTGACATTCGGATAAAAGTGTAGTAAAATAATATATAATATGGATATTATGCGGTTACTGCAATTAGAGAGCTGTAATACACATAAGTAATTTTAAGGAGGACTTTTACAACAATGGAACAGGCAAGAATCAAAGAATTAAAAAAGATTTCCGCCGACATAAAATTGGGTGCGCTTGAAGCGGTTTACAGCGCAAATTCCGGTCATCCCGGCGGTTCGTTGTCTATATCCGATATACTCGCATATCTCTATTTTGAAGAAATGAATATAGATCCGAGCGATCCTAAAAAGGCGGATCGCGACCGTTTTGTATTGTCAAAGGGACACACCGCTCCTGCACTGTATGCAGCTCTTGCAGAGAAAGGTTTTTTTCCGCGAGATGATTTAAAGACCTTCAGGCAGGTTGACAGCTATCTTCAAGGGCATCCTGATATGAAAGGTGTTCCGGGAGTTGATATGACAACAGGTTCTTTGGGACTTGGTTTTTCAGCTGCATGCGGAATGGCGCTTTCGGCTAAGGTTTTTGGTGATGAATACCGTGTCTGGGCGGTACTTGGCGACGGAGAGGCAGAGGAAGGACAGGTATGGGAAGCGGCAATGTTTGCTGCTCATAAGAAGCTTGACAATCTTTGTATATTCCTCGATTATAATGGACTCCAAATAGATGGTCCCATTGAAGAGGTAAATGGTCCCGCTCCTTTTGATACCAAATTTGAATCGTTCGGCTGGAATGTATGCGTAATAGACGGTCATGATTTTGATCAGATTGATTCGGCTGTAAAATCGGCTAAGAGCTGTAAGGGAAAGCCTACGGCAATAATCTGCAACACCGTCAAGGGCAGAGGAGTCTCGTTTATGGAGAATAGCGTTGGATGGCACGGAAAAGCTCCGAACGCTGAGCAATATGAGCAAGCTGTTGCAGAGATCAAGGCGTCTGTTTCCGATCTTTGAACAGTCCAAAACACATAAAATTTGTCTGAGTGGAAGGCTTTTCTGATAGATTTTTGTGACTTTTATGTTTATGATGTATCAGAACAAAATCACTTGGCTGTACAAATATATACGAAGAAAGGAATAAAAAAATGGCAGCAATTGGTGAGAAAATAGCGACTCGCGAAGCATACGGAAGTGCGCTTGCTGAGTTCGGAGCGAAATATAAAGATGTAATCGTTTTAGATGCGGATCTTGCGGAGGCGACGAAAACTGGAAAATTTAAAAAGGAATTTCCAGACCGCTTTTTTGACTGCGGAATTGCAGAAGGCAATATGGTTGCGGTTGCCGCAGGTATTGCGACAACAGGAAAAATTCCGTTTTGTAGTTCTTTCGCAATGTTTACGGCAGGCCGTGCATTTGAGCAGATACGAAACGCGGTTGGATATCCGCATCTTAATGTGAAGATCGGCGCAACGCATGCAGGTATAACAGTAGGAGAAGACGGCGCGACGCATCAATGTCTGGAGGATATTGGGACAATGCGTACTATCCCGGGAATGACGATTATAAATCCGGCTGACGCAGTAGAGGCACGTGCGGCAGTAGAGGCAGCAATTAATTTCAATGGTCCGGTTTATCTTCGTTTTGGCCGTTTGGCTGTACCTGTAATATATGACGAAAACACATACAAAATGGAGATTGGAAAAGGTATCAAAATGGCTGACGGTAAAGATGTGACAATTATTGCAACGGGAATTACTGTCGCTATGGCCTTGGAGGCACGTACGCTTCTCGCCGCGGAAGGTATTGATGCAGCTGTTGTAAATATTCATACTATTAAACCTCTTGACCGGGAGCTTGTTGTTTCTGAAGCGGGCAGAACAGGCGCAATTGTAACAGCGGAGGAGCATAATATCATCGGGGGACTTGGAGAGGCTGTTTCCGCAGTAACTTCTGAGTCTAATCCGGTTCCGGTGCTTCGCGTCGGAATCGAGGATGCTTTCGGCCGTTCCGGAAAGGTTCCTGCGCTCCTTGAAAAGTACGGTTTAACGTCTTCTGCAATTGCCGAAAAGGCACGCGCGGCGATTGCTCTTAAGAGATAAATATTGAAACAGAGAGTATTCCCGGCCGGTGAAGGTGTGATTTATGCCTGAACGTGCCGGGAATTTCTATTGTTATTGAGTTCTTTATTTAAATAAAGTCTGAAAACCCGTCATAAGGCGCTTTAGCGGCTGACGCCATAAAAAACGGCGCCTGACATCGGGTATCTTATAACTGTATCTGGCAGTATTTTTTTATTCTTAAATTAATTAGAAAATGAAATGGTATTTGTGATTATAACGAAGTGAAAATTGAGAATTCAATATTCAAGATATATTTTCACGTTAGGAAAGTATGGAGATTTGTATGATATTTTTAGGGCTTCAAAAGCTTTCGCTGCTCGATTATCCGGGGAAAATGTGCGCAACGGTATTTACAGGAGGATGTAATTTTAGATGTCCTTTTTGTCATAATTCATCTCTTGTTATTCTAAAGGACAGCAAAGCGGATGTTCATATTGACGAAGAAGAAATTTTGTCTTTTTTAAAGAAACGCACGGGGATTCTTGAAGGAGTGTGTATTACAGGCGGTGAGCCGACCCTTTTCGGAGATTCTGTTTTATTATTTATGCGTCGGGTCAAGGATTTGGGTTTGCTTGTCAAGCTTGATACTAACGGAAGCAATCCGGATTTTATAAAGAAGGCTGTAGGGGAACGGGCGGTTGATTATATTGCAATGGATATAAAAAGCTCGCTTGAAAATTATAGTCTTGTTACAGGAGTAGAGGATATTGATTTGGACTCTATAAAGGAGAGCGCGAATTATCTTATGGAAGGTCATATTGATTTTGAATTCCGCACAACAGTAGTTAAGCCGCTTCATATGGCGTCGGATTTTGAATCGATTGGAAGGATGCTTGCCGGAGACGAAAAATATTTTATTCAGTGTTATAAGGATTCAGGAGATATTCTTTTTGAAAAGGATAGCAAAGTACGTGACAAGCTGATTAAGAGTAAGAGCTTAGAAAACTGTGATTCCGAGATGGAGCTAAGGCCATACAGCGATGATGAAATGAAATCGTTTCTTGAAATTTTAAAGAATTATATTCCTTGTGCTGAGATACGAGGAATGTAACATATAACTTAGGCAAAATGTCCCGCCA
>CABPZV010000175.1 GCA_902462015.1 uncultured Eubacteriales bacterium
ACGCCCGGAAATGCCCTCGGCGCTTATCTCAACGGGGCAGATATAACAGTACACGGCAACGCTCAGGACGCGGTCGGAGATACTATGAATGCAGGAACAATCGTCATTCACGGAAATATAGGAGATGCGGCTGGGTACGCTATGCGCGGCGGTGAGATTTACGTAAGGGATAATGCCGGATACCGCGCAGGAATCCATATGAAGGCATATAGAGACAAAAAACCTGTAATGGTTATCGGAGGCAGAACAGGAAGTTTTCTCGGAGAGTATCAGGCGGGAGGATATATAATTGTTCTCGGACTGCATGATGACGGAAAGCCTATTGTGGGCAATTATCCATGTACGGGTATGCACGGAGGGAAAATGTTTCTGCGCGTAAGGACGGAAGAGATAAAATTTCCGAAGCAGGTTTCAGCAGTTCCGGCGTCTGAAGCAGATAAGGCCGAAATTGAAAAATTTGTGACAAAATTCTGTGGTTTGTTCGGACTTGACGCAAAGGAGATACTCGCTTCCGATTTCACGGTCGTCACGCCGGACAGCAAAAATCCATACAAGCAGATGTATGTGGCCAATTGATATATAACTTAGGCAAAATGTCCCGCCATTAAGGCAATCGCCATTAAAGCGGTCGCCCTAATGGCGATCGCCTTTCAGTCGGCGGGTTACATTCACCATTCAGTGGTAGATACAATCTCCGACTGGAATGGTTGCCACGCCATTTGACGGGGCGAGCCCCTTATTGAACTCTGAATAAGGAAGCCCGTCTGACAGACGGCGGCCATTTATTTCGTCCTGTTGTCACGGCATCGGCCGATAAAGGGAGGGACAGATTATGGGATATTCTCAGAGGGAGATCATGCAGTTTATAGGAGAAGAGGATGTAAAATTTATTCGCCTTGCTTTCTGTGATGTCTATGGAAATCAGAAAAACATCTCGGTTATGCCGGATGAACTTGAGCGCGCTTTTCGTTACGGAATCGCCTTTGACGCTTCTTCAGTAGCCGGATTCGGAAACGGCGCTCGGTCGGATATGTTTCTTCACCCGGATTTGTCGACTGTTTCCATTCTTCCGTGGAGACCGGAGCATGGCCGTGTCGTACGTATGTACTGCGATATAAAGCATCCTGACGGAACGCCGGCGGAGGCCGATACAAGAGCGTTTCTAAAAGAGACGGTAAGGCAGGCTGAAGCCTCCGGCCTTGAATTTCGTTTCGGCTCCGAGATGGAATTTTATCTTTTTATGCTGGATCAGGACGGCAGACGAACAGCAGCTCCATACGACGAAGCAGGGTATATGGACATATCGCCTGAGGATAAGGGGGAGAATGTCAGACGTGAAATCTGTCTTACTCTTGAGCAGATGGGAATCAAGCCTGAAAGCTCCCACCATGAGGAGGGACCCGGTCAGAATGAAATTGATTTTCGTTACTCCGATCCGGTCTCTGCGGCGGACAATACTGTAACATTCCGTTCGGTTGTCAGTACGATAGCAGCGCGGAACGGGCTGTACGCGGATTTTTCGCCCAAACCGATTCGGGGTTGTCCCGGAAACGGAATGCATATAAATATATCTGTACATCAGTACGGAACTCGTGAGGATATTCGCGGTGCAGAGTCACAGATGATAGCGGGTATTATGGAGCAGATTTCCGGCATGACGGTCTTTTTGAATCGCACGGAAGCCTCATATGACAGACTCGGCTGCTGTAAAGCGCCGAAATATATAAGCTGGTCATCGGAAAACCGTTCTCAGCTTATACGGATTCCTGCTGCATCCGAAGAATACAGGCGCGTCGAGCTTCGCTCGCCAGATCCGCTTTGCAATCCTTACTTGTGCTTTGCCCTTGTAATCCGTGCCGCTCAGTACGGAATTGAAAACGACCTGATTCCTCCTGATCCGGCTGATATAAATCTTTTTGAGGCTGCGGGAGATGTGCAGAGCGGCTTTCGCCGGCTTCCGGCGAATTTGCCGGAGGCGCGTAAAACGGCTTTGGAAAGCAAATTTATTTCAGAATATATTCCGAAAAATATTATTGATTTTTACTGTTCGAAAGATTAATGGCTGAGCCGGAGCGTTTAGTGTATATTTTCTGTTTCCGAATAATGCAATGTTGACGCCGTTTTTATTTCTTGACGAGCCGAGTAATAATTTGGACGGAGAGACAAAAGAATGGCTGCAGCATTTTATTATGCAGACGCAGAAAACAATTGTGTTTATTTCTCACGACAGAGCTTTGATTGACACGGCGGACAACAGGATTATTTTCGGCGAGCAGGCTAAAGACTAATAAAACTTTGATTATGTACAGAAAGGTATGGTCATAATATGAGCGGTATCCATGAGGAATGCGGAGTGTTCGGAATTTATTCCAAAAAGCCCGGAGCGGTTGCAAACACAGCTTACTATGGGCTATATTCGCTCCAGCATAGGGGACAGGAAAGCTGCGGAATAGTTGTGTGCGACGACGGGCTGTTTTTTTCTCACAAGGATATTGGGCTTGTCGGAGATGTCTTTACTCCGGAGGTGATGAGTAAATTTCCGAATGCGACAATGGCAGTGGGGCATGTCCGTTATGGTACGACCGGCGGCACTAACCGTGTAAACTGTCAGCCGATTGAGGTCAACCATCAAAGGGGAAAAATGGCTCTGGCGCATAACGGAAACCTGACAAACGCATGGCAGCTTCGCTCTGAGCTTGAGCTTTCGGGCGCAATTTTCCATACTACGAGCGACACCGAAATTATCGCTTATATTGTAACAAGAGAGCGTTTGCGCGCTCCGTCGATTGAAGCGGCTTTGGCAAGAGCTATGCCTCAGCTCGACGGCGCGTATTCGCTTGTTCTTATGTCTGCTGCTAAGCTGATAGCTGCGAGAGACCGTTACGGGTTCCGCCCTCTTTGCTACGGAATTACGGAGGACGGAAGCTACGTAGCCGCGTCGGAGAGCTGTGCCTTGAGTGCGGTAGGAGCGTCCTTTGTAAGAGATATTCTTCCCGGGGAAATTGTTGTATTTGACGAAACTGGCGTGCATTCATACAGGGAAAATTGTTCGGAAACTTTGCCCGGTAAAATTTGCATTTTTGAATACATATATTTTGCGCGTCCGGATTCTGTAATCGAAGGTGTTTCCGTTCATGCGGCCAGACTTCGTGCCGGCGCGGTGCTTGCGCGCAGGCATCCGGCCGATGCCGATGTAGTTGTCGGTGTTCCCGATTCCGGACTGGACGCGGCTCTCGGATATTCAAGAGAGTCGGGAATACCTTACGGAATAGGCTTTATAAAGAATAAGTATATAGGAAGAACTTTTATATCACCCGGACAAAGCGCGCGGCTGGATAAGGTAAAAATCAAGCTCTCTCCGATTGCAGATACCGTGCGCGGTAAGCGTGTTGTTCTAATTGACGACTCGATTGTAAGGGGAACGACAAGTGGTCAGATTGTAAAGCTGCTGCGTGACGCCGGAGCCTCGGAGATTCATATGCGCATATCGGCTCCGCCGTTTATGAATCCCTGCTATTATGGAACGGATATAGATTCAAGGGAAAATCTTGTAGCGTGCCGGTACTCTGTTCCTGAAATTGCAGGGATGATAGGGGCTGACAGTCTCGGATATCTTCCGGATGATGAGCTTAAAAGTCTTATCGGACGCTGCAGCTTTTGCTCTGCCTGCTTTGACGGTAGGTATCCTACCGATATTCCTGAAAATACATGTAAAAACCGTTTTGAGCGGAGACTTTCCGAGCGAAAAGTCTGAAAGAGATTTCACGCTGTGATCTTCGGACGCAGCAAAGTTTTTGCCTTGCTGGCCGGAGCGACCGATATTTCATCAGGGATGAAAGTGTCCAACACTTTGAGCATGTTAAAAGGTCATAATTGTAAAAGCGGATGCAGTCTGAGTTTTAAATTTTGCAAGGATAATAGCTTATTCACCCAATTAACAATTGAGAAATATAATAATGTATAAATATTAATATTAAAGTGATACAATAAAACCTGTTGTGACAGGACAGAGAGAGTTCTATCGCCGTATATTAATATACGGGCCATTAGCTCAGTTGGTCAGAGCTACCGGCTCATAACCGGTCGGTCCTAGGTTCGAATCCTAGATGGCCCACCAATATCGAGTAATTCGGACGTTGTCATCAATGGTGGCACGTTCGGATTTTTGTTTTTAAATCGGAGCAACGCTCCTGCGCTTGCGAACGATTGCAACCTACGCAGAGAGCGTTAGCTCCTCAGGGTTTCAGTGGGAGATTATAACTCCCACTGAAGCCTTGAAGTGGAACC
>CABPZV010000176.1 GCA_902462015.1 uncultured Eubacteriales bacterium
ATTGCTTCTTCTTTAAATTCCTTACTATACTTTGACATTTTCTTTCCCTCTTTCTGATTTCTTTTATTATATCAGATTTTTGGGTGTTTGTCGACTCTACTTAAAGTATACCATTCCAGCAGCAATAAATGACCTGAATCAACAAATTAGCGAGTATGATAAAAAGATAAGTGAAAAATTAGAAGTGCGCGATGCTCCCAAATACGCAATAGATAAAATTGTAGAGATAGCATCTCAAATCAAAGAATTAAAAACAAATAATGGATATTATGCACAAAAAGAGGCGCTTGATAAGAAAATTGGGGAAACATCTTCCATATTATCAGAGTTAAAAGATAAAGTGTTGGCTGAAATTAGTTCCGATATAAACAAAAAAATGAATTCAATTAACCAAGAAATTTATTTAACAGAGCGCAGACCACCAGTTTTAACGCTAACGGATAAAAGGTATTCTTTTCAAACTTTTGGAGATACAGGTACAGGTACTGCCTGTGCAGGGGTGATAACTTATGACTTATCTATTTTGGAATTAACAGATTTGCCTGCATTGGCACATGATCTCCCTTTGCTAAAAAACATTGAAGATAATGCAATAGGCAATATTATGAAGTTGTACTCTGAGACAAATAAACAGGTCTTTATTGCAATTGATAAAGTAAATTCTTTTAACAAAAACACTAGTGAATTAATTTATAAGAATAAGATTTTATATTTATCAAAAGATAAATTATTATTCAAAAAGAATTGGAAAAATGTTTTAGATCAAGAGTAAACAAAAAATAACTGAATAAAAAAATATTATTTTTCAAAAAAGGAGCTGACAAATCGGAAACTATGCGGTATAATAGAATTATCAAAGGAAACTTTGATATCCTTTCTTAGTGTAGTTCAACATAAAAAATCACTTCTTTCTAAAAAATAATATGATGACTTTAAGGGGCGTCTGTTTGATAACATTACCCGCTTTAAGCATAGCAAGAGCATTATCATTTGCAAAATGACGATGCTCTTGTTTTTAGTCCCGAAATTCAAAAAGTTTTTTAAGCGGAATATTTAGTGCTTCCGCAATTTCAATCAAAGTATCAAGCGTGCAGGAGCAAGCGGCAGTTTCAATTTTCTGCATATATGTTCTGCTGATATTGCATTTTTCCGCAAGCTGAATCTGCGTCATTCCCTGTTCCTTACGGTAGTGAAGTATGTTAAGCCCTATCCCTAACCAGACATCAAAATTTTTATTTTTCATTTCAATTACACCTCTATATAATTATACAGTAGATTTATACCTCTATCGACAATCAAAAATTTCTCTAATGCAAATAATATGATTGCATTTTTATGCGAATTATGTTATAATACATATATATTGTGTGCATTTACATTTGATTTATCTGCTTTTGACAAGAGAAGATATGCCAGAAAGACAAAAAAATTAATGAATTTTGTATCATTCACGCGCCAAAATGTATCATTCACGCAGAAAGTATTTAACGGGAGCATATTTTAAGATAAAATTATATATGCGCCCGGAGGTGAGTGAGAATGAAGTTTAATATAATCATCTGCGAAGATGTAAAATCAACGCTGATTAAGATAGCGTCTGTCGCATTGGAGTATTTTGAAAACAGCGAATTTGAGTTTGACTGTCATCAGATACAGAGCGATTTTTCAAAGGTTTTGGAATATGCAAAAGCATCGGATAAGTGCAGAAACATTTATCTTTTGGATATAGAACTTGCGGCAAATGTGAACGGCCTTAATCTTGCGCAGAAAATACGGGAATACGATTATCTCGGGTATATTATTTTCATAACCTCACACACGGAGCTCGGTATGACGGCGCTGTCCTATAAGCTGAAAATTCTCGACTTTATAGACAAAACGGACAGGCAGTTCAAAAAGCGTCTGACAGAATGCTTTGATACGGTAATCAAGGAAAGTTCGGTTATCAAAAACGAGGATAAGCATATTATGATTAAATCGGGGCTTGACTACTTCCCCATAATACTGAACGATATAATTTATATCGAAACCGACAGTATCGGCAGAAAAATCATAATACACACGCCGAGCAGGACGATAGAGAGTTATACTCCGCTTAAAGAAATCGCAAAGGAGCTTGACAGGCGGTTCTTTCAGTGCCACCGGGCAATCATCGTCAATACCGAGAAAATACTGAAAATACACACGGAGCGAAGTAATGCGCATTTAGACTTGTCCGGCGGCAACATCTGCCCGCTCTCACTTCGGAAAGTAAAGGAGCTGATGGCTATTGTGGGTAGAAATATTTAGCGCACTGTTCACGGCACTCTCTGCGCTTGTTGTCGGAATTGCGCTGTATCGCCGTGAAAATGCCGGAAAGACACGCTTTGTGATATTTGTTGCGCTGGCACCGGTTGTGAATTTTATTTTGAATATCAGTCTGCCGCATTATATTTCGGTCGGGGCATTTGTTTTGACGGCAAGCGTGCTGTGCAAACTGGTACTTAACGAAAACAAAATAACATCACTTGCAAGCGCGATGATAATAGCGTTTTTTCACCGTGTGATGATGCTGATATATTTTTCGGCGGTGTATATATTCGCAAGAGAATGCTTTACATACGGACTTAGGTGCTTTTATTCGATGCTGTATGCAATGGTGTTTTTGAATATCACGGCATTTGCGGCAATGTGGTTTTATGAAAAGTATCGGAATATAAAGTACATATCCGAAAAAGCGGTGTCAATTATAAAAAGTCTTGATTTTCTGGTGCTGAATCCGAAGTTGTTCGGTATGCTTTACGTGCTTTTGAGCATTACAGATACACTGTTTATCGTGATTTCAACACGGGTGCAGATTGAGTACGGGAATTATGCTTTTTATGTGGGAGCATTGTTTTTGGTGGCAATGTATTCAATTTTGATGGTGCTTACAATGTCGATGCTGCAAGGTCTTTTGAAAAATGAGGTTGACCTTATCACAAAGCAAGACGAAGTTGAAACATTGAAAAACTATACCGCCACGATAGAAAACTTGCTTGACGAAATGCAAAAGTCACGGCACGACTATAAAAATATGATTTTGTCTATGCGTGATTTTGTTGAAGAAAAGCGGTTTGATGAACTGGAACAGTATTTCGGCGAGGAAATTTTGAAGAGTGAAACGCTTGAAAAAATTTCAAAGAATATTTATCTTGCAACAAAGAAAATTAAGCAGCTGCCGTTAAAAAGCCTTATAAACGCAAAACTCAATGGGGCAATATCCGGCGGCATAAAAGTGGAAATTACGATATTTTCGGAGGTCGATATAACCTCCGTTCCGACGCTTGATTTGTGCCGAATAATAGGAAATCTGCTTGATAATGCGGTTGAGGCGGCATCGGTGAGCGACAACAAGGTTATATCGCTTGTTATGCTGAAAAACGATAATCAGTACAGTATAACGCTTTGCAACGGGTTTTCGGGCGAGATTGATATGTCGAAGATATGGAAAAAGGGGTATTCGTCAAAGGGCAAAAATCGGGGTCAGGGACTTTCGATTGTTAAAAAGCTGATTGACGCTCATCCCGAAATACTGATAAATACCGAAATTAAAAATAATCTGTTTGTACAGGATTTGACGATAACAAAATAAAACAATTATAAAGGAGATTGATTATTATGGAAAATATGATAGTAATGATAGTTATTACGGTTTTGCCGCTTATTCTGATTGTTTTGGGTGTTTTATGCTCTGCCCTGTTATACAAGCCACTAAAAAAACTATGTATTCGTCTGATGATTAGAAAAAATGCGATAGGACTTATAGCTGTGTTTCTCTTGACGATGCCAATGTTTTTTGTTGGATTGATTGCTATTTTCGGTGCTACGGCGCAAATAAGGAAAGAAAAGGATGCACTTTATTCAAGAATAACCATATCACCGTCAGATCAGGCGGTAGATGAATTAATTGCAAATATTGAAAAATACGGCTGCGTAAATGATCCGAATTCGTGGAACAAATTGCGGAGCGTGTGGATTACAATAAACGAAAGTCCGAATGTTTCCACCGAAAAGAAGAAACAGTTAAAGCAATTTTTGATGTTGCAGGGACTCACAATGCACTATCAGGATGCAAAAATTATTGACAACTGCAAATTATGATATTTTCCGCTTATGCGGTTAATATAAATCTACAAAAAAGAAAGGAATGTTTTTATGAAAAAAACAAGAAAAGTCATAAGCATGATACTGTCGGCATTTATGCTTATGCAAATGATGACAGGGGTAGTGCTTGCCTCAGAAGGAGGAAAACTCGGTGCACCTACC
>CABPZV010000177.1 GCA_902462015.1 uncultured Eubacteriales bacterium
GTTGATATTCCTAATGCGAATACGCTGATAATAGAACACGCCGATAAAATGGGACTGGCGCAGCTTCACCAGATACGCGGAAGAATCGGGCGCTCCAGCCGCCGCGCGTATGCGTATTTCACATATCCGAGAGGAACAGTTCTCTCGGATATTGCAGAAAAAAGACTTGAGGCGATCCGCGATTACAGCGAATTCGGTTCGGGCTTCAAAATTGCAATGCGCGATCTCGAGCTGCGTGGCGCAGGAAATCTTTTAGGCTCGGAACAGCACGGACAGATTGATAGCGTCGGATACAACCTTTACATGAAGCTGCTCAGCGACGCTATTCTTGAAGAAAAGGGAGAAAAGCGGCCTGAAAAACCGGTATGCAAGGTGTCTCTGCAATTCGACGCTTACCTGCCTGAGAGCTATATAAGAAATCAGGCGCAGAGAATCGACGCCTATAAGAAAATCGCGCTTATCGAAACAAAAGAGGACTACAGTGATATTCTTGACGAGCTTTCAGACCGGTACGGAAAACCTCCGAGAGCGGCTGAAAATCTTTTAAAAATATCGTATATACGTTCTGCTTCCTCAATGTGCGATATCGACTCTGTTGAACAACGTGAGAATTCCGTGCTGATAAGCTCCTCGAAGCTCAATATTTCTATCTGGGTCGAGCTTGCCCATGAATATAACGGAAAACTGCTTCTGAATCTGTCTTCATCCCCGTATGTAAGCTACCGCATACGTAAAGGAACAGACACCCTTGATTTTCTGTGCGAATTGTTTGCAAAATATATACAAATTAATGAAGAAAAAAGCTTGAATATCGGAGCAAATTGAGATATTATTGTATATAATAAAATTATTAAAGATAAAAGTTTTTTTATAAGCGAGAAAGGTAAATGTCCCCGATGAAATTTAAAACCGGAATAACTGCGCTTGTACTAACCGCAGTTATTTGCTGTGTTCTCTGCCCGTCCTGCTCAAAACAGTCTGCGGCAATGACATACGGAAAAACCGAGATCACAGAAGGAATGTATTCCTATTGGCTGTCTGTATATAAGACAAATTTTGTATACACCTACGGAGACGGAAAAGACAGCTCCGAATTCTGGGAAAAAACTCTCCCTGACGGAACTACATACGCCAGCTATGCTTATGAACAGATTCTCCGGACGATAAAATTCTTTGCGGTCGGAGCAGAGCTTTTCAGAGAGTACGGATTAAAAATCGGTACCGATGTGTCAAAGCAAATTGACAGCGATATTCAGGAAAAGCTTGAATATGCTGGAAGCCGTCCTGCTCTCAATTCAGAGCTTGCAGCTTTCGGACTTAATATAGACGGCTTGAAATCGGTTTACATTGTCGAAGAAAAATGGCAGGCCGTATACGATTATCTGTACGGCGAAAACGGAACCGAAAAGCTGACAGATGAAGATATCGACGAATACTACCGTGAGAACTTTTCTTGCCTCGGACTTATAGTAGTTTATACAGAAAGCCGGCGTGTAACGAATGAAGACGGGACATATGTCTATGATTCCGAAGGAAATATATCGGTTGCCGAGCTGACACTGGAGGAGAAAGAACAAAAGCAGCAGAAAATCGCGGAAATTACAGATAAATTAGATGCCGGGTATGATTTTGCAGAGCTTGCGGCAGAATATTCAGAGGAGGATCTGTCTTATTATAGCAGCGGATGCTTTGTAGGGGCAGACAACAGCAATATCTACGGAACTGCTCTTGTCGGAGCTGCCGGTGAAATGAAGGAAGGAGAGGTCCGCAGGGTCGATGAGGACGGAATTACCTATATAGCAGTTAAATATGTGCTTCCCGACCGGCGGAATTTGCAGGACAGCGACAAAGAACAGCTTGAATCGCTTGAGGACTGGGCAGTTCAGAAGGTATATTACGATAAGTTTTCAGAGCTTTCCAAAGATGTTGAAATTAACGAAGAGGTTATTGCAGCACACTCAATCGAGTCAGCGCCGCTTAACACATATTACTGATATAACCAAACGCTGAATAATGGGCTTTCAGCCCTTATTGAAATGTTTTTAAACACAGGAGGAAACCGACATGGCTATTAATATCGATAACATATGGAACAGCGTAAAGAAGAACGCCGGAAATGCAAAAAATATTGCAGAGCTTCGCATAAAGCTGGGTAAAGCCAACAATGAACTTTCCGAGCTTTACCGCTCGCTCGGATGTCTCTGCTATCAGCATTGCGCAGCAGAGCATGCCGATGAGGAAGCAAAAGGCAAGGAGGAAGCCGATATCGCACTGCTTCGCGAAAGCATTACACAGAAGCTGAGCGACATCTCTTTTATAAAGCAGGAGTTGAGTCGCATTGAAGGAAACACCGAATGTCCGGGATGCCGTAAAAACGTCTCTGCCGATTATATTTTCTGTCCGCACTGTGGTACAAAGCTTCCGGAAAATAAGTATAGCTCCGCAGAGGCTGAGACTTCGGAAAAAGATGAGGATATGTACGTTGAAATCAAGGATTTTGAAGTTACGGATGCTGAAACTGCAGACGTTGAGTCCGCCGACTCCAACATTTCCGAGTCTGAAACCGGAATCGGTGAGACCAGCGACAATATTCAGGATAACAGTAGCGGCGAAATAAAAAATTAAATGTCCTGTACATTTTTTCGGCGACGGTACAATCCGTACCGAAATGCATTATTATATAATTACAATTTTTTTTGAAAAAACTATTGCATTTTCAAAAATAATGTGTTATAATACAGATATCGTTAATATAATACTGTATATTAAAGAGTAGGTTTGACCTACTCTTTAATGTTTATTATAGCGTTTTTTCCGCTGCCTTCCGATTATGCAAATGATAACCGGAGAGCACCGATCTGACGTATAAAGACAATACTGAAAGGATATTAAATGGCTGAAAAGAAGACAAAAAATACTGCTGCAGCCGTGACGGAACTAATCTCAGACACCGTCGCGTCTCTCGGTTTTGAGCTCTGGGATGTCGAATATGTAAAGGAGGGCGCCGATATGTATCTTCGCATTACAATCGACGCTCCTAAAACGATAGATATAGATGACTGTGAAAATGTAAGCCGCGCTATAAACCCTATTTTAGACGATGCAGATCCTATAGATGAGCCTTATATGCTTGAGGTTTCATCGCCTGGGATCGAACGTCAGCTCAGAACCCCGAAGCATTTTGAGGCATGCATAGGAGAATGTGTTACAGTAAAGCTCTTCTCTGCTGTCGAAGGAATTCCGGAGACATCCAGCAAGCGCATAACCGGAAAACTGAAGGCTTTTAATTCCGAATCAAAGGATATTACAATTGAATGCAGCGGTCAGGATATTACAATCCCATGGAGCAGTATGTCAAGAACAAATATTTATTTTGACTTCGGCAGCTGAGATTCAATAAGGGGCTTGCCCCGTCATTAAATTAATTTATTACTTCACACATATGAAAGGAGAAAAATCCCGCCGGCGACGAACCGAGGGACAGCAAATATCTGAAATGAATGTTGAATTTTTCAAAGCTCTTGATATGCTCGGAAAGCAAAAAGGAATTCCCACTGAAATGATATTAGAGCGCGTGGAAACTGCTCTTACAAACGCATATAAAAGAGAAAAAAACGGTAACGGAAACGTCCGTATAGTTATAGATCCAGACAAAAAGGATGTGAAGGTTCTTGAGCTTCGTGATATAGTAGAAACGGTTGAAAACCCCGATCTGCAAATATCCGTTGAAGATGCCAAAAAAATCAATGCAAGATACGTTCTCGGAGGAGTCTGCGAAACTGAATTGCCGCTGAAAAAATTCAGCCGGATCAGCGCACAGACCGCAAAACAGGTAATAATTCAGGGAATACGTGAAGCAGAACGCGGTATGCTTATAGAGCAATATGAAAATAAAAAGGAAGAAATCATTACAGCCACTGTGTACCGTACCGCAACGCAGAACGGCGCTGTTATAGTAGATACCGGAACAAGCCGTGTCGCGCTGCTCAAGGAAGAACAGATTCCCGGCGAGGTTTATCACGAGGGCGATAAAATCAAGGTTTATGTAATCGAAGTTCGGCGGGAGACGCGTGGACCTTTGGTCACCCTTTCAAGAACTCATTCCGGACTTGTCAAACGCCTTTTTGAGCTTGAAGTTCCTGAAATTCAAAATGGGACGGTTGTTATTGAAAATATTATGCGCGAGGCAGGCTCAAGAACAAAAATGGCTGTTTCCAGCCGCGATCCGAATGTCGATCCTATAGGCGCGTGTATAGGAACACACGGCACCCGAATAGCGGATATA
>CABPZV010000178.1 GCA_902462015.1 uncultured Eubacteriales bacterium
CACAAAGTTTAAGTACTGAAAATCGTATTACCCTGAAATTCGAGTTTTTTCGGCAAACCTCTTGAAATATAGAATAAAGTATGTTATAATATATCTCACGTCGGTGCCGGGATTCCGGTGGGTATTTATGTGTTGCTTGCACATGAATATCAGGAGATGCTGGACGGGAATCCAGCAAATCTGCCGGCGCTTTTTTTACGTCCTGCCGGTTCAGACAATATTCAGTTTTAAAAATAAAACACTTAAAAATGTTAATTATTAACTTTATGTTTCCATTATAACACACGATTTTCGGTTTGTCAAGCTTTTATATCAAAAAATATCGAAAAAAGTCAAATATCAGAATGTGCCAGACGGATAAAATTCATAAATACTGTAAAATGATTGATATATTAAGACATTTTGTACATGTGATTCAAAGGACCTGATCCTCTTCCGAGGTCGAGCTTCGCACAAATCGCCCCGGTAAGATATTCCTTTGCCCTCCTGACGCTCTCTGCCATAGAATATTCCGCGGCAAGATTGCACGCTATAGCCGACGAAAGAGTACAGCCTGTTCCGTGCGTGTTTGGATTATCGATTCTTCCCGAAACAAAGCTTTTAACTATTCCGCTATAACAAAGAACATCCACTGCGTCGCCCTGAATATGACCGCCCTTGATAAGCACAGACGAGCCGGTTTTTTCAAATATCATTTTTGCAGAGCGCCGCATATCCTGCGTGCTGTTAATCTGTATACCAGAGATCACCTCCGCCTCCCGTATATTAGGAGTAATCAGACTTGCAGCCGGCATAAGTTCGGATATCAAAATGTCCTGCGCAGCCTCCGGTATCAGCCTGCATCCGCTCGTCGAGACCATTACAGGATCAAGAACAACATGCGCAGGCCTATACTTCTTAAGCTTCTGAGTTATGACCTCAATTACAGAACGTTCCGAAACCATTCCGATTTTAACGCTGTCGGGGAATATATCGGTAAAAACAGCGTCAAGCTGTTTTGCTACAAATTCCGCCGGAACATTCATAATTCCGCTCACACCTACAGTGTTCTGCGCGGTAAGCGCTGTAATTACACTCATGGCATACATGCCGTGCACAGTTATAGTTTTTATATCGGCCTGAATCCCTGCTCCGCCGCTTGAATCAGAGCCGGCTATCGTAAGCACCTTTTTCATAACAATCTCCACCCTTCTTCCATTCACGTATCAATAGCAGTAAGCTTAAGGAACTTTTTGAAAAAAGTTCCTTAAAACCTCAAAAACTTTAATATAAGCATAATTTTTTAATTACAGCTCAAAATCTGTATTTCAGTCAGCAGCTGACGGCGGCTATTAAATATCAGCGAAACTCTGAATATAGTAGTCCGCAAGGGCTTTCAGCTTTTCCGGCTGCCTCTCCAAAGCGTCGTAAACCGCGCAAACCTTAAAGCCCGCCCTCTTAGCCGTTTCAGCGGCAAACAGAGCGTCCTCAAAAATTACGGTACTGCCTTTATCCGTTCCGAGATATTCAAGAGCGATATTAAAGATATCCGGCTCGTCTTTGCCGTGTCCAACCTCGGTACATGTGAAAATCCGTCCGAAATATTCGGACAAGCCGGTACGTGCAAGCGCCGCTTTAACAAGATGCAAATCGGTCGCGGTTGCAACGCACATTTTTACGCCCTCAGTCTTTAGCCGTCCGAGAAATTCGGCGGCGCCCGGCTTTGCCTGTACCCGTGTAAAATAAAAATCCTCAATTACGCGATCGATTCCCGACATAATTTCATCGGTACTCTTCTGAACTCCGTACTCATCGCGGAAAAGGCATGCCGCCTGATACAAGCTCATCTTTCTGACCCTTGCTCCAAGGTTTTCCTCCGGCTCAAGCCCAAGAGACCGAAGATAGTCAGGGCCGGCGTTGTTCCATGCCGGCATAGAATCCAAAAGCGTTCCGTCAAGATCAAAAATAGCGCCTTCAAGCTTCATTTTGAAAAATACCCCTCTTTTGCCATCTGTCCGGACAGCCTGTAAAGCTCCCGGCACTCTTTTTCAATATCTGCAGCGGAAAAGATTGCCGAAACAAGCGCGACTCCGCTCACTCCGCTTCCGGAAAGCGCAGATATATTCCGCTTATTTATTCCGCCGATTGCCACAACCGGAATTTTTACCGAAGCCGTTATATGCTTCAGCTCGTCCATAGAAATACAGCTTGCGTCGGCCTTTGTCCCGGTAGGAAAAACCGCGCCTGCGCCGATATAGTCTGCGCCCGCTCGTTCCGCATCGGCCGCCTGCGCCGCCGTATGAGCGGAAGCCCCGATTATAAAGCCGTCTCCGGCAAGCTCCCTTACCTTCCGCACGTCCGCATCAGACTGTCCGACATGAACGCCGTCTGCTCCTGCCCGGAGAGCAACCGAAATGTTGTCGTTGATTATCAGAGGAACACCATAAGCCGAACATATTTCTTTCATACGGACAGCCTCCACAAAAAAATCCTCCTCGCAAAGAGATTTTTCCCGAAGCTGTACGCAGGTGACGCCGCCCTTGAGAGCGCATTCAACCTGATCATAAAGCGTCGTCTCCCCTGTCCACGCCCTGTCGGTAACAGCGTATAGCAGCATAGTTTCTTTACCGAATTTCATTTCTATAATCATGCCTTTCGTATATATTTTGTCCTGCGCACAGTGTAAAATAATCCTTCAGACTATCACCTTGCATTAAAGACTTACTCAATTTTGGCTGGTTTCACTCCTGCAAAATGCCAGTTTTTCTGAGCAGCAAGGACAAGTCTTTGCTGTATATTCCCGGCACAGTAAAAATAATCCTTCAAATCAACCTTTGCTCAAGCTGTTCCGGCGTAAGTCTGTAAACCGCATCGATTATATAATTCCGGTACGAGGCGTTTCCGTCCTCAGGAGAAATCCGCTCGTAAGCTATTTCGCCGCAAAGTCCCATAGCTGCGGCAGCCGCAAACGCCGCATCCGCAATCCTGTCCGGATTTGCCGCTGCAAACGCGGCGGTTAGCGCACTAAGCTGGCATCCCGTTCCGGTAACGCTTCGCATCATCGGATTTCCACCGCGAAAATACATCAGCTTGCTGCGATCCGCCACCACGTCGGTTTCGCCTGTAACAACAACGACCGCGCCCGTTCTTTCGGAAAGCTCCGACGCAAGAGCTGCTGCACTGCGGCCGTCAAAACCGTCTCCGGATTTCGAATCGTCAGCGTCGACCCCTCTCCTGCACGAATCCCCACACAAAAGCGTTTTTATCTCCGAATAATTCCCCCGAATGACCGAAAAGTGAAGCTTGTCAAGCAATTCAAGCGCAGTTTTTCTGCGAAATTCGGACGCTCCTGCTCCCACCGGATCAAAAACCGATACTTTAGAAAGCGCCTCCGCCTGTCGTCCAGAGGACAGCATCGAGGGCACAACGCGCTCAGACAGTGTACCTATATTAATCACAAGGCCGTCGCACATTGCCGTAATTTCCGCCGACTCTCCGGGATCGTCCGCCATGATCGGGGAAGCTCCGCAGGCCAGAAGAATATTTGCGCAGTCTCCGGCAGTCACATAGTTTGTAATGCAATGAATCAGCGGCGACTTTTCACGCAGATTTTTAAGCATTTCTCCATACATTTGTATTTACTCCGTCAGGTAAGACGGCAATCTCCCGGCACAGAACATTCGGCGGCGGTAAAGTAAAATCCACCGCCGCCGAAATGCGCGGCCTGAAATCTGCCGCATCTATATCACTCATCAAAAATCGATACAATTTCGCCGTCGAGAATACGGTTCATATTCTTCACAGCGCAGAAATTTCCGCACATACTGCAGGTGTCCTCTTTCTGGGGCTTCGACGACTCCCTGTATGCTCTTGCTTTCCCCGGATCTATCGCCAGGTCAAACATTTTTTCCCAGTCAAGCTTATGCCTCGCTCTGCTCATTTCATTATCCCAATCAGCCGCGTGGGGAACTCCCTTAGCGATATCAGCGGCATGAGCGGCAATCTTTGCCGCGATTATTCCCTCTTTCACATCGTCGACATTCGGCAGGCGAAGATGCTCCGCCGGAGTGACGTAACAAAGGAAAGCCGCTCCGTTCTGCGCGGCGATTGCGCCGCCAATTGCCGATGTTATATGATCATATCCGGGAGCTATATCCGTGACAATCGGACCGAGAACATAGAAAGGCGCGCCGTGACAAAGGGTTTTCTGAATTTCCATATTAGCCGCGATCTGGTTCATCGGCATATGTCCCGGCCCCTCAATCATGACCTGGACATCTTTTGCCCATGCGCGCTTTGTAAGC
>CABPZV010000179.1 GCA_902462015.1 uncultured Eubacteriales bacterium
GCGGTGTGACTTGGACTTATAGTAAGAGATTCATAAAGCTAAAGCTTTAAGGTGCAAGTTTCGTTTCGCTGACAAAGTCAGCGATTTTGCAAAGCAAAACCTCGAAACATTGCGGTATGACTTGGACTTATAGTAAGAGATTCATAAAGCTAACGCTTTAAGGTGCAAGTTTCGTTTCGCTGACAAAGTCAGCGATTTTGCAAGCAAAACCTCGAAACATTGCGGTTTTCTCAGAACTCATGGTATAAAAATCATAAAGAATTTTGTTTTGTAGATTTGTTTTTGCCTCTATTGAAGCAGGATTTTATTTCGCTTTGCAGGGAATTTACAAAGTTAATAATTTTAGAGTACGGTAGCATGGCTTTTATGGAAGATGTCTGCGTACAGGAGATCAACCATACGGATCGGTACTGTAATTATCTTTTGCAGTGCCGTTTTTTGTTTTTTACTGTGTATTTCCGATAATATTTAAAAGATTTTTTCATCTGTACGGGAAATGCATGTGTAATATATTCATACTTGGGATTCCGGCAAATGTCCGGTATTCCGGAAAGAGGACAGAAATGAAGAACATATTAAAAAAAGTACTTTCCGGCATTTTAGCTGTTACTGCTGTTGCGGCAGGCGCATGTGTGTTTACATCATGCAATAAGCCGGAGGAAGAAGCTGACGCGCTCTTTATCGGAGGTGTCGGACCGCTAACGGGGAAAAATGCTATTTACGGAACAGCTGCAATGCGCGGCGCCGAAATTGCTGTTGATGAAATCAATGCTAAGGGCGGCATTCAGATCAAGTTTAAGTCTGAGGATGACGTTTCAGACGGGGAAACTTCTGTAAATGCATACAATAACCTTGTTGATGCAGGCATGAAAGTCCTTATGGGACCAATAACTACAGGTCCTGCGATTTCGGTTTCTTCAGAAACATATAAGGACAGAATTTTTACTCTCACTCCGTCTGCATCTTCCACCGATGTAATTGATGGAAAGGACAATGTATTTCAGGTGTGCTTTACAGATCCCGGTCAGGGAACAGGAGCCGCAGACTATATGGCAGAGCATATGCCTGATGCAAAGGTGGCTATAATTTACCGTAACGACGATGCATATTCACAGGGAATCCGTGATACATTTGTTGATGAAGCGACCGCAAAGGAACTGCAGATAGTATACGAGGGAACATTTACAAACGATACCTCAACAGACTTCTCTGTTCAGCTTACAGCTGCCAAAGCAGCAGAAGCGGATATGATTTTCCTTCCGATTTACTATGAGCCGGCTGCGACTATTCTGAAGCAGGCTAAGGACAATGATTATGCTCCGACATTCTTCGTCGTTGACGGAATGGACGGAATACTTACGATGGATAACTTTGATACTTCTCTTGCAGAGGGAGTTCTTCTCCTTACTCCTTTCTCCGCTGACGCAGAAGACGAGGCGACCAAGAAATTTGTTTCAACGTATAAGGAAAAATACGGCGAAACTCCTAACCAGTTTGCAGCAGACGGATATGATGCGATTTATATCATCTACAATGCTTTCAAAAATTCAGGCTGCACAGTGGATATGTCCGCTTCGGATATCTGCACAGCTTTGATTGCTGAAATTACAAAAATGTCATATGACGGCTTGACTGGCAAGGGTATGACTTGGAGTTCGTCAGGTGAGGTTTCAAAGGCTCCGAGAGCGGTTGTAATCGACAACGGCGTATATGTAACTCCTAAGGACTGAGCGGAGAGTCTTGATTTAAATAAAAAATGTTTCTGATTCGGCTGTCGATATAGCTCCGGCATACGGCAGCCGAATTGTGTATATAGCTGCAGATATATTTTATTATGGCAAAAGCCCGTCATAAGGCGTTTCAGAATAAATTCCGAGGGATTTATTTTTCGGATATAAGTTTGTGACTTGTAGGTTAAAGCGCCTGATTTTTTGCATAGCCGGAATTTGCCGAGACTTAAAGTCTGTACAAAGGGAATGGTTATAACAATGGAATTTCTTTCATATCTCATTAGCGGTATCAGTCTGGGGAGCGTTTATGCGATAATAGCTCTCGGATATACTATGGTATATGGTATTGCAAAAATGCTGAACTTTGCGCATGGAGATGTAATCATGGTTGGGGGATATGTCTCTTTTTGCATTGTTGCTTATCTAAAGCTGCCTGGGTGGCTGTCGGTAATCGCAGCGGTATTAATATGTACTGTGCTTGGCGTATTGATTGAAGGCCTTGCATATAAGCCTTTGCGCCAAGCAACATCACTGGCTGTACTTATTACTGCAATCGGAGTTTCATATCTGCTCCAGAATGCGGCGCTTCTTATATGGGGAGCGGCTCCAAAGGTGTATACTCCTATCATAGAGGGATCGCTCAGGCTGTTAGACGGTAAGCTTTCGATATCATACATTTCGATTCTGACTGTCATTGTTTGCGTGATTATAATGATTGGACTGACAATTTTTACATCGAGGAGTAAAACCGGAAAGGCTATGCGAGCCTGTTCCGAGGACAAAGCTGCGGCACAGCTTATGGGAATCAATGTGAACCGCACAATCTCTGTTACATTTGCAATAGGTTCTGCCCTTGCGGCAATTGCAGGAGTTCTTCTTTGCTCGTCCTATCCGACGCTTGTACCTACTACAGGCTCAATGCCGGGTATCAAGGCTTTTACAGCTGCTGTGTTTGGGGGAATAGGTTCGATTCCGGGTGCATTTTTAGGCGGAATTCTTTTAGGGGTAATTGAGTCTTTTGCGAAGGCTTATATATCAACGCAGCTTTCAAATTCAATTGTGTTTGCTGTTCTGATTATCGTTCTGCTTGTTCGTCCTGCCGGACTTCTCGGCAAATATGTTCCGGAGAAGGTATAGGAGGTTCACCATGAGCAGTAAAATAAAAAATTACAATAAATCCTCAAAGTTTGATTTTATCACATACGGAGTTATCGTTGCGGCGTTTATAATTGTTTCTCTGCTGTCGTCGCAGGGAATACTCGGCCGTTCGCATCAGGGACTTCTTGTTCCCGCATGCTGCTATATTGTAATGGCGATATCGCTGAATCTTACGGTCGGTGTGCTTGGAGAGCTTTCGCTTGGTCATGCCGGATTTATGAGTGTTGGAGCCTTTACAGGCATTGTTGTGTCGATGGGCCTGCAGAACTCGGTTCCGTTTGTACCGGTAAGGCTTGGAGTCGCTATGTTAGCGGCTGCCTTTATGGCTGGTATAGCCGGTATAATCATCGGAATTCCGGTTCTTAGGCTTCGTGGAGACTATCTTGCTATAGTAACGTTGGCTTTCGGAGAAATTATCAAGGATATAATCAACAGCTTGATTGTAGGTGTCGATTCGAGAGGTCTTCATATCGTTTTTAACTTCCGCGGGAACAAAAGTACAGCGGATCTTCATCTGCTGGACGGGGGAACTGAAATTATCAAGGGTGCTCAGGGAGCAACAGGAACCGAGAAAATCGCTACTTTTACAGCCGGATTTGTACTTATTATGGTTTCACTTATAATAGTCCTCAATCTTGTCAGAAGCCGAACCGGACGCGCAGTTTTAGCAATTCGTGAAAACAGAATTGCGGCAGAGGCATGCGGTATCAATTTAATGAAGTATAAGATGACGGCTTTTGCGATTTCTGCAGCGATTGCGGGCGCGGCCGGGGCACTTTATGGCTTGAACTACTCAAATCTTGTTGCTACAAAATTTGACTTTAACACGTCTATACTTATTCTTGTGTTCGTTGTTCTTGGGGGACTTGGCAACATGCTTGGCTCGGTTATAGCGGCTGCCGTCTTGTATATACTTCCTGAGGCACTTCGCGGCTTTGCAGATTACCGGATGCTTATTTACGCGATTGTGCTGATTCTCGTAATGCTTGCAACAAATAACGCAAAGCTTCGGGCGCTTTTTGAAAAAATAATTCCGGGGCGGAAGAAGGGGGATGCGTAAGATGGAGGAATCAAAAAAGACCAGAATGGTTCCAGTTCCAAGCAATTCAATAATTCCCGAAAGAGATCTTGGCAAAACCCCTGTAATCGAGTGCAGTCATCTTGGAATCGATTTCGGAGGTCTGCGCGCGGTAGATGATTTTAATTTTACCGTAGGAGCCACCGAAATTGCAGGACTTATAGGTCCTAACGGTGCCGGAAA
>CABPZV010000180.1 GCA_902462015.1 uncultured Eubacteriales bacterium
CAGACTCTGACTCTGTTTGTGAGGGTTCAAATCCTTCTTCCGCAGCCACAAAAGCACACATTGTAGAATTGAAGTCTCATGTTGTGCTTTTTTTATTTTTTAGTTACAGCGGAGACATCTGGTCTTACGCTCATTGCTACGCACTGTGAATATATTATATCGCCTTTTGTAGGAATATTCAAGTTATTCTGGCAATTATGTAATACTTTACTTTTATGAGTGTTTCTTTTTACATAAAAAGATAGCATCTGCTTAGAGAATAATCAAGGATGATTTGTTACGCTATAACATACGGATAATGAATTATAATATTGGAAAGGAATAATTGCGCAGGCAACTTGTATAGTAAAAATGAAACTTATTCACATTTCTGATCTTCATCTTGGAAAACGGATTTATGATTTTTCCATGACGGAGGATCAGGAATATATTTTGAACGAAATTATCGGGATAATAGATAGCGAAAAACCGGATGGGCTAATAATTGCAGGGGATGTTTATGACAAATCAGTTCCTTCCGCGGATGCTGTTCGGATTTTTGATAATTTTTTGTATAAGCTTTCTCAAAGAGGCCTTAAGGTGTTTGTCATCAGCGGAAATCATGATTCTCCTGAAAGAATTGCTTTTGGCGGAAGGCTTATGAATTTAAGCGGAGTATATATGTCTCCTGTATACGTTGGAAAAACCGAGCCGGTTTCTTTATCAGATAAGTATGGGCCGGTTAATATCTATATGCTGCCGTTTTTTAAACCGGCTGCAATTCGCAGTTTTTATCCCGATTCGGAAATTATTACATATACCGATGCTGTTCGGGCGGCTGTAGGGCGGATGGAAATTGACACGTCAAAGAGAAATATTCTTATAACACATCAGTTTGTAACCGGTGCGGTACGAACGGAATCAGAGGATATTTCGGTTGGAGGTTCTGACAGTGTTGATGTGTCAGTTTTTGCGGAATTTGATTACGTCGCGCTTGGACATATCCACCGTGCGCAAAAATGCGGCAGTGAAAGTGTCCGTTATTCCGGAACACCTCTTAAATATTCCTTTTCGGAGTCAAGGGATCAGAAATCTGTCACAATAATCGAGCTTGAAGAAAAGAACTCTTTAAAGGTGAAAACGGTCAATCTTTCTCCATTGCATGATATGCTTGAAATAAAAGGCAGTTATGATCAGATTTCAACAAAAAGCTTTTATGAAGAAGCATCCTTTAGAGACGCGTATCTCCATATTACGCTGACGGATGAGGAGGAGATTCCTTATGCGGCTGAAAAATTACGCATTATATATAATAGGTTAATGAAACTTGACTATGATAACATGCGTACACGAAGACGTTGCGATATAAACGCTGAGATGGAGATCAAAAGCCAATCACCGTTTGAGCTATTCTCAGCCCTGTATGAGCTTCAAAATAACAATCCGATGTCTGACGAGCAGCGGGAATATGTAAATGATTTAATTAATGATATTTGGTCTGACGGATAAAGTTCTTTAGGGCATACGGTTTGATGCGTGAGGATTTTCACCTTTAAGGGTCAATCAGATAGAACCGAAAATTGTTCTTCTGAGATTTTGGGAAAGATTAAGTTTGATCTGCAGAAAAGGAAGGAAAATTTATGAGACCTATAAAATTGACAATGTCCGCGTTTGGGCCATATGCAGATACTGAAACCCTTGATTTTGGCAAGCTTGGAAAAGCTGGCATTTATTTGATTACCGGGGATACCGGGGCCGGAAAGACTACGATATTCGATGCAATTACCTTTGCTCTTTTCGGGGAGGCAAGCGGCAAAGTACGCGAGCCGAATATGTTTCGTTCGAAGTATGCAGATGCAAAAACTCCGACTGAGGTAATTCTAACTTTTTCAAACGGAGGGGAAATTTATACCGTAAGGCGCAGTCCGGAGTATGAGCGCGCAGCTCGTCGCGGAGGAGGTATGGTCACTCAAAAAGCTTTGGCCGAATTGACCTGTCCTGATGGCCGTGTTATAACGAAACAAAGTGAAGTTAACAGTGCTGTAATAGAGATTATGGGTATGACAAAGAATCAGTATACGCAAATTGCTATGATTGCGCAGGGAGATTTTTTAAAGCTCTTGCTTTCAACTACAGACGAACGCAAAGCTATTTTTCGCAGGATTTTTTGTACCGAACCGTATAGAGTGCTTCAGGAAAAATTGAAAGCTGAATATTTGCAGTTTGCTGATAGATATGAATTTTTGAATAAAAGCATAACTGACAGCATTGATGGAATTATCTGTTCGGAAGATGATGCGGTCTTCCGTAAACTTGAAAAGTTCAGAAGCGGAGCTCCTGACTCTTTGGAAATTTCTGAAATATTAAAGGCGCAGATAGAACAGGACGAATATAATGCCAGCGTATTAGCGGATAAAATTAAAGCAATTGATGATGCGATTATTGAGATTACTAAGTGCTTAGCCGAAGCTGACAACATAAAAAAGATTAAGGAAAGCCTTGAACAATCCAAGAAAAAACTACAAGATGATGAGACGGAGGCGGCAATATTAGAAACCCGACTAAATGAGGTAAGGGTTAAGTATTCTGAGCTGCAGGAAATAGAGCGGAAAATAAATGATATTGATTCAGAACTTTCTGATTACGATATGCTTGTCAAAAACCAGATGGAGCTCGCTAAAGTTTTATCTGAGATTGAATTAAGCGCTAAAGACAAATCAGAAAAGCAGGCTGTGCTTTTTTCATTTGCAGATTGGCTTGAGAAATCTGAAACAGAACTCAAAAAGCTTGAACATTCGGGAGAGAATATTTTTACGCTTAATTATGAAATTGAAAAATCCGAGAATAGGAAGAAAGAGCTTTCTGAGCTTTTCGGTTTATTGGATGAATACGGAAAGCTTGAAAAGGAAGTCGAATTGGCGCAGAAGGAATACCATTCTGCGGTTACTGAATCGGATAAAAAAACAGCGGCATACAATGCTGTTTTTAAGGCTTATCTTGACGGGCAGGCGGGAATTCTTGCCGCCGGGCTGTCAGATGGTGCGCCGTGTCCGGTATGCGGTTCTCTTGTTCATCCGAAGCCTGCCGAAATTTATGACAAAACTCCAGACAGCGCAGTGCTTGAAAAATATCGTGAATCTATGGATGCCGCGCTGGAGGTTTCAAAGAAAGCGAGTTCTGCAGCCGGGATAAAAATTGGGAAATTTGAATCGCTTAGAAAAAGCATCGAATTGCAGATTTCACGCATTTCCGCTAATATTTGTTTGAGCAGTGCGGCTACCGAAATTGACAGACTAATAAAAAATGAAGAAAAAATTATAGGTGAGAAGAGAGGGAGGCTTAAAACCGAACATGAGTGTCTGCAGAGAAAAAATGAACTTGCAGATGAGATAAATGAGCGTCAATCTGAAAAAGAAAAATTAACAAAACAGCTTGTCGAGCTGTCTGAAAGGATTGCCTCTTTACAGGGAAATGCCGATGCTCTTAAGCTTCAGAATGATGAGACTGCATCGCGGCTCCGATATAAAACAAGAGATGAAGCTGAGGCAGAAAAAAATTTGCTTGCCGGGAAAAGAGATCAGATTAGTAAGGATTTTGAGAATGTTGATTCCGAATATAGTTCATGCAAAAACAGAATTTTTGAAAACCATGGGAGAATAAAGGAATTAGAGCGGCAGCTTGAAGGGAAAGATGAGATTGATACCACTTTAAAATTGTCTGAAAAAGTTATGCTGACAAATCAGAAAAATGAGTTTATGTCCCGGAAGGATATGCTCAATATGAAGCTGCATAATAACCGTTTTATTCTTGACAAAATACTCCGAAATATAAATGAGCTTTCAGAGACAGAGAAAAAATTGATGTGTGTTAAGTCGCTTTCTGATACTGCCAATGGAAATATCTCCGGAAAGGAGAAGATTATGCTTGAGGCGTATGTTCAGATGAGATATTTTAACAGAATCATTGACAGGGCGAATGTGCGGTTAATGACTATGTCCGACGGGCAATATGAGCTGAAAAGACGAGTGGGAGCAGATAATAACAGGAGTCAGAGCGGACTTGATCTCGATGTAATTGACCACTATAACGGCACTGAACGAAGTGTTAAAACACTGTCCGGAGGAGAATCCTTTAAGGCCTCCCTTGCTCTTGCACTTGG
>CABPZV010000181.1 GCA_902462015.1 uncultured Eubacteriales bacterium
TGATTATGATATATTATAGTTAATATATTTGTTTGTGTCAAGGATATTCTTTTAAGATAAAAATAAAAATATTTTATTTATAAAAGTGCTTGCATTGTGAAAATGTTTATGCTATAATGAAAACCGAGTTCGGACCGTGTTTATTAGAGGGAAGAATATCATATTTTAAATGAGTAAAACATAATATGAGGTGAAAAAATGGCAAATCTTAGTAATACTGAGCTTGATGCAAATGCCATCAAGGAAGAGGCAAGAGCCGTTGATACCACAAAAAAACTCAAGATAGGTATTATCGGTACAGGCTGGATTGCTTACGCTCACATTGAAAGCTACAAGAAAATGCCTGATGTCGAAATTGTCGCAGGCGCTGATCTGGTTCCGGGAAAAGCAGAAAAGTTTTTCAAAGAAAACGGTGTAGAAGGTGTCAGATGCTACACCAGCCACAAAGAGATGATTGACAACGAACCTGATCTCGACGGAGTTTCTATATGTACATACAATCGTACTCATGCAGAATGCGCAATTTATGCACTTGAGCATGGGCTTAATGTCCTGCTTGAAAAACCGATGTGCGTTACTCTTGATGAGGCTATTGAAATCTGCCGTGCCGAAAAGAAATCAGGAAAGCTTCTTTCTATCGGTTTTCAGCCGCGTTTTGACGAGAATATGAAGATGATTAAAAAGATTGTTGAATACGGCGATCTTGGCGATATCTATTATATTCAGACGGGTGGCGGACGCCGCCGCGGTATTCCTACTCCGTTCGGAACATCCTTTATCGCGGACGAAACCGGCGGTATCGGAGCGATGGGCGACATCGGATGCTACGCTCTGGATATGGTGCTTAACGCGATCGGTTATCCGAAGCCACTGACTGTCAGCGGCTATACTTCTGCAATTTTCGGACAGGACCCTCGCACATATATGGAAAGCGGTCATCCGGAGTATGCAAAGGCTTTTGGTGTTGACGACTTCGCTGCAGGCTTTGTACGTCTTGAGGGAGGGATAATTCTCGACTTCCGTATTGCATGGGCGATGAATATCAATACATGCGGTGATACAATTATTCTCGGAACTGAGGGCGGACTTCGTATTCCTTCAACCGAATGCTGGAATGGCTCTGTTGGCGGACCTATGACGATTTATAAGCAGCTCGCAGGCAAGCCGCATGATACGGTTATTCCGGTAATCGATGACAACGGTCCTTCACTGTTTGACAGAAAGATTCGTTCTTTCCTTGATGCTATCAAGTACAATCTTCCTTCTCCGGTTCCGTCAAGCCAGATTATCTACAATCAGGCTATTATCGACGGTATTGTAAGATCTTCGAAATGCGGTCACGAAATTAAGATCGAAATTCCTGAGATCTGAGTTACGGATTAAACTTTGGTTTCGGGTTTTAGCATCAGAATTAATATTGCAATTTAAAATGATATTAAAGAGGCGCGCATCTTGTGTGCCTCTTTTCCGTAATATAACTTACAGTAAAATGTCTCTGCTGTTATGGCTCCGGCTTGCGTGCGTCAGATTTTGTATATAGCATTTTGTCTGATAAGTGCTGGCTGATAAAGCCCGGCGATTATTTGCAAAGGGTATAATCATAATTATGTATAAAATTCTTATTGTCGAAGATAATCAGGGCATTGCCGAATCGGTTGCCGCTCAGGCAAAAAAATGGAATTTTGCCGTTGAATGTGTCACAGATTTCAAAGCGGTATTGGATGCTTTTGTATCGTTTGAGCCTCATCTGGTGTTGCTTGATATAATGCTCCCTTTTTACAACGGATTCTATTGGTGCGGAGAAATCAGAAAAATTTCAAATGTTCCGGTAATTTTTATCTCATCTGCATCCGATAATATGAATATTGTTATGGCGGTAAATATGGGCGGTGACGATTTTATAGCAAAGCCGTTCGACGGAAATGTGCTGATGGCAAAAATTCAGGCATTGCTCAGGCGGACATATGATTTTACTGCGATGATTCCGGTTTTGGAACACAGAGGAGCTTTTCTCAATACCGGCGACAATATGCTGACATATAAAGGAGAAAAGATTTCGCTTACCAAAAATGAATACCGTATCTTAGTCACTCTTCTTGAAAACAAGGGAGAAATTGTCAGTCGGGAAAAATTGACTCAAAAGCTGTGGGAGACGGACAGCTTTGTCGATGAAAACACTTTGACGGTAAATGTCGGACGCCTCAGAAAAAAGCTCGATGCAGCCGGACTTACCGATTTTATTGTAACTAAATTCGGACGAGGATATATAATCGAATAAACGCTTTGCCGTGCGGCTTTAAAATATTTTTATAAAATTAAAAAAACACTTGTATTGTGAAGATGTTTATGCTATAATGTGACCGGGTTAAAGATATGTGAATTTTCATATATTGAAGTCACAAATTTACTTAAAAGAATATGTACAGTACGAAAGAGATATCTTTCGGGACAAAGGTATTTTGCTTAATGTTCATATGACCGGTATTCCGGAACACTGGCATCGGCAAGGCTTTGATTCTGTACGAAAGGAATGGTAATAAGAAATGGCAAATCTTAGTAACACTGAGCTTGATGCAAATGCCATCAAGGAAGAGACAAAAGCCGTTGATACCACAAAAAAACTGAAGATAGGTATCATTGGTACGGGCGGTATCGCAAACGCTCACATCGACAGCTACAAAAGAATGCCCGATGTTGAAATTGTAGCAGGAGCGGACATCGTTCCTGGAAAGGCGGAGGAATTCTTTAAGCACAACGGCGTTGAGGGAGTTAGATGCTACAACAGTCATAAAGAACTTATAGACAATGAGCCTGACCTTGACGGAGTTTCAATATGTACTTACAACCGCGCTCATGCAGAGTGTACGATATATGCGCTTGAGCACGGCATAAATGTTCTTCTTGAAAAGCCGCTTTGCGTAACGCTTGAAGAGGGTATAGAAATTTGCCGCGCCGAGAAGAAATCCGGAAAGCTTCTTTCTATAGGCTTCCAGCCGCGTTTCGACGCTAATATGAAGATGATTAAAAAGATTGTTGATTACGGCGATCTCGGCGATGTGTATTATATTCAGACAGGAGGCGGACGCCGCCGCGGTATCCCTGCACCTGCAGGTACGTACGGAACATCCTTCATTGCAAGCGATACAGGCGGTATCGGAGCAATGGGTGATATCGGATGCTATTCTCTCGATATGGTATTAAATGCGGTTGGTTATCCGAAGCCCTTAACTGTCAGCGGCTATACTTCTGCAATTTTCGGAAAAGATCCTCTTACATATATGGAAAGCGGCCGTCCAGATTGTGCAGCGGCCTTTGGCGTTGACGATTTTGCAGCCGGATTTATTCGCCTTGAGGGCGGTATTATTCTCGATTTCCGCATTGCATGGGCGATGAATATCGACACTCCCGGCGACACAATAATTCTCGGAACAAAGGGCGGTCTCCGTATACCTTCAACAGACTGCTGGAACGGTTCTGTTGGCGGTCCGATGACTATCTATCAGCAGCTTGCAGGTAAGCCGCATGATACTGTAATTCCTGTAATTGAGGATAATGACATTCCGCTGTTTGACAGAAAAATTCGCTCTTTCCTCGATGCTATTAAGTACAATCTTCCTTCTCCGGTTCCAACAAGTCAGATTATTTACAACCAGGCAATTATCGACGGTATTGTAAAATCTTCTGAATGCGGACACGAAGTCAAAATTGAAATTCCGGAAATTTAAGTATTTTACATCGGACGTTCAAATTTTCAATTTTAAAATTATTGTCAGAAAGAGGTACGCTTATGCGTGCCTCTTTTATGTGGTATCATAACAACCTTAAAGCTAACGCTTTAAGGTGCAAGTTTCGCTTCGCTGACAAAGTCAGCGATTTTGCAAAGCAAAACCCCGAAACGTTGCGGTTCGGCAGGTGACTTATGGTATAACAACCTTAAAGCTAAAGCTTTAAGGTGCAAGTTTCGCTTCGCTGACAAAGTCAGCGATTTTGCAGAGCAAAACCCCGAAACGTTGCGGTTCGGCAGGTGACTTATGGTATAACAACCTTAAAGCTAACGCTTTAAGGTGCAAGTTTCGCTTCGCTGACAAAGTCAGCGATTTTGCAGAGCAAAACCCCGAAACGTTGCGGTTCGGCA
>CABPZV010000182.1 GCA_902462015.1 uncultured Eubacteriales bacterium
GACAATATATCCATTCCGTGTGTTCTTCTATATTGTTTTTCATATCCATAGCTATATATCATTCCACTTTCATCATTCTGTATCCGACGCCGATATGCGTTTGGATGTATTGCGGAGAACCTGCGTCCTTCTCCAGCTTTTTACGAAGCGTAGCCATAAACACTCGCAGGGAAGCAATATCGTTATCCCAACTGTTCCCCCAAATGCTTTGCGTGATAAAAGTATGCGTTAAGACTTTACCGACATTTTTTGAAAGAAGGCAAAGCAATTTATACTCAATCGGAGTCAAATGCAGTTCTTCCTCATTCAAATAGGCGCAGCCAGCGGCAAAATCAACACGGAGTTTTCCGTTGGTAAAAACAGCGGATTCCGACGGAGATTCCTTTTGAATCATCGTAAGCCGCCTTTGCGTAACTCGAAGCCTTGCAAGCAATTCCTCCACCGAAAACGGTTTTGTCAAATAATCGTCTGCTCCTGCGTCAAGAGCGTCAATTTTATCGGTATCTTCACTACGGGCGCTTATAACGATGATCGGCATATTCGACCAAGTACGAATTTTTTCTATGACCTCAACACCATCTATATCCGGCAGTCCCAAATCCATCAAAACAATATCAGGATTATGAGACGAAGCCTCCAAAATTGCTGTTTGACCGTTTGACGCTGTAAGATAGCGATAGTCGTGTGCCTTTAATGTAGTCGTGATTAAATTTCTTACAGAGGTATCATCCTCTACAACTAATATAAGTAATTTATTCATAAACCTTGACCTCTCCTATGGGTAATGTAAATGTAAATACTGTTCCGTGCGGCAGATTATCAGAAACTGCAATTTCTCCGCCGTGAGCGTTAATGATAGATTTGCACAGTGACAACCCAAGCCCCAAGCTGCGTCGGCTGTCTGCAATTTTATTTGCACCGCTGTAAAACATATCAAATACCCGTGACTTCATTTCATCCGGTATGCCATCACCGTCATCTGCTACGGAAACAACTGCTTTATCTCCGTGTTTCTCTGTACTGATTCTAATATTAGAATTTTTCGGCGTATATTTAATGGCATTATCTACAAGGTTGATAATCACTTGCACTATGAGTTTTGCGTCCATTTTTGCAAGAAGAAGCTCGTCCTCATTTTCAACGGTAATGTGATGTTCCACGCTTTTGCGGTTAATATGATGAAGCGCTTCTGTGACCGCATCATATATCAGGTTTTCGGATATATTCAGGTTCAGTCTGCCTTCCTCAATGTGGGTAACGGCGAGCAGGTTTTCCACAAGACCGATCAGCCACATCGAGTCATCATAAATGTCGGTATAAAGCTGCTTTTTTGTATCCATATCAAAGGACTCGCCGTTAGACAAAAGATTGCTCGCATTGCCGGAGATAGATGTCAGGGGCGTTCTCAAATCGTGTGAAATTGCCCGAAGCAGATTTGCCCGAAGCTGTTCGTTTTTCGCAAGAACCGCCGCTTCTTCTTTCTCACGGGCATTCTTTTCGTTTTCTAAAGCCAGCGCACATTCACCGAGGATGGATAGCAAAATGCTGTTTTCAAACGGATCGAGAGGCTTCTCTCCCATAACAATTCCAACAACACCATATACTGTGCTGTTGACACGAACAGCAAAATACAGACATTTTGCGCTGGACAGCGTTTCGGTTGTTGCCCCGGCACGCTTATTATTTTTGAATACCCAACCTGCAACTGCTTTTTCATTATCAGAAGTACACATTTCTAAACTTTCATTGATTGCTGAAAAAATATGAGGTTCTTCCAATTTTTCCTTATCAGCCACATAGAAAACAATATCCTTTCCCAACAGTTTTAGCAACTGGTTAGAGATTACGGATACAATTTCATTTCTATCCTTTGATTGCTGCAATAACTGGTTGGTATCAAATAATACTTTTGTACGGTAAGCTGCTCTTGCCGCCTGCTTCGCCTGATTTTTGAGCCGTATAGCAAGGGAGCCTGTCAAAAAAGCTGCCAAAAACATAATCAAAAAGGTTATCGGATAGCCTTGGTCATATGCCTGCAATGTAAATTTCGGCTCGGTAAACAGAAAGTTAAAAACCAAAACACTGACAATAGAAGAAATCAGGCTGTATATTTGGTGCTTTGTTATAACAGATGTTACCAGTACGCCAAGAACAAAGACAGTTATAATATTGGCTTCGGCAAATCCAAGATTTTCAAAAATCGTTCCGATTAAGCTGGAAGCAAGCAGGATCACAATGCACTTTAATATATCCGCAGCAGAAAAAATGATGTGATTTCTTTTCTTTGCTTTTCTCAACTGATAAACAGCCTCATTGGAAACAGTATCGGGAATAATATGTATATCCAAATTAGGAGCGCTCGCAATCAACTTTTCTGTCAAAGTCGGTTTGCTGAACAGATGGCGTTTTACCCCGGAGCTTCGCCCAATCACAACTTTGGAAACACCGGAAAGCCTTGCAAATTCTGCAATCTGAAAAGAAACATCTTCACCGTAAACTGTCTCAATTTTTGCGCCAAGCTGTTCGGCAAGACGCATATTGGAGCGCAGGCGTTTCGCATTTTCCTCACTCATTACCGAAAAATCCGGAGTTTCCACAAACAACGCTGTGAAAGCTCCCTTGAAGGCAGTAGCCATTCTTGCGGCGGTACGAATGATTTTCGCATTAGAGGGAGACGAAGAAAGACAAACAAGGATATGCTCGTCTGTATGATAATTGCCGTGACTTTTCAATCGGGCGTACTCCGTCAGGATATTTACCCGATCTGCACATCGGCGCAACGCAATTTCTCGAAGCGCCGTCAGGTTTTCTACGGTAAAAAAATTCTCTACGGCTTGTTTGGCTTGTGCTTCCTTATAGACATTTCCGGCATTCAATCGGTCAATTAGTTCCTGCGGTTCAATATCCACCAATTCAACCTGATCCGCATTGTCAAACAGCGAATCCGGAATGCGTTCCCGCACAAAAACTTCTGTAATGGATGCAACTACATCGCAGAGACTTTCAATATGCTGAACATTAACGGTTGTATAAACATCTATTCCCGCATTCAAAAGCTCCTTTATATCCTGATAGCGCTTTGTGTGGCGGCACCCTTGTGCATTTGTATGAGCAAGCTCGTCCACAAGCATAAGCTGCGGTTTTCTTTTCAGCGCCGTATCAATATCAAATTCGTGCAGCGTGATTCCGTTATATGCTACTTCTTTAGTAGGAAGAAGCTCCAAGCCGTTCAAAAGTGCTGCTGTTTCAGGACGTGCGTGCGGTTCGATATAACCAGCCACCACATCTACACCCTGATTTTTTGCTATATGAGCCGCTTTGAGCATTGCATAGGTTTTCCCTACACCCGCTGCATATCCAAAAAAGATTTTCAAATGCCCTTTGGTTTGATTTTCTTCTTCAACTCGGATTACCTTTAACAGCTCATCCGGATTTAGTCTGGACTCACTCATACGCTCACCTCCTGTATAACCATTATTATAAATGAGAACAAATAAATTTCTGACAAGCATTTTGGCGCTGACATTAAGATTGCATAAAGATTATACCACAATTTCATCGTTTTTTCATCTGCGGTCACCGGGCATGGAGTTGTTCTTTGAAAAAGCTCTGTAACAGCTCTGCAAACATTTTCTTTTTGTGGTTTACTTCATCCGCCGTCCAAACAATCTTCAGGTCTTTTTCTGACTTGTCGAGCGGAACAACCGAAAGCCCTACCGAATTGGAAATAACCGAACCTTGTTTGACCGAAACAAGCAGAGAATCAAAGCCTCCATCCGAAAAATCGTAGCAAGTATCTAAAATAAAACCAAAATCAAGCTCCTGATTTTTCAGTCCTTTTTCGATTTTTTCGGCTGAACCGTAAAAAAGCATAATTTCGCAGCTTGGAGCTTTCTTTGAAAAGTGTTCTAACAATTCTGCCGACTGATCGACTAAATCAAAAGCTTCAAATCCAATGCGGAGCGAAGAAGAGGGACTATGTTCCTTTGTCTGCGAATTATTTTCAGTAAGAAACATATCCACCTTTCTCATAATAAGGTAGCCAAAAATAAACACAAATGCAACTATGCAAATTAAAATAAGTTCTTTCATATCTCCGGTTTCCTTTACAAATTAAATATGAAAGC
>CABPZV010000183.1 GCA_902462015.1 uncultured Eubacteriales bacterium
ATCATATAAATCTTTTTCTCCGGCATCGGCGGCGCTGAGAGCTTCTATAGTCCAGCTCTCACCGGAGAGGTTGGCATATGCGGTACTGCCCGAATCGAAAGTGCTGTCAACCGTGTTCGAGTAAGCAAACGTATATCTCTGTCTACCGTATAGCTGGGGCTTAACGAGCATAATGCCGCAGTGGCTTGTACTGTCAGATAAAATCAGCAGATTATTGTTTCCGCTTCCGAGTATTGTATTTGAATAATAATTATTAAATATCATCTTAAATTCCTTGTTGGGTTATATCAATAAATATATATGAGCATCTTTAAAATTCCCTGCGCCTTAAGTCCAAAAGCGCAGGGAATTATATTATTAATCTAAAAGTCTGATTTTATTTTTCGACCTGTACCATTTCGAAAGCTTCCAGAATATCATTTTCTCTGATATCGTTGAAATGTTCCAGACCGATTCCGCATTCATACCCTTGAGCAACCTCACGGACGTCATCCTTGAAGCGGCGGAGAGATGAGATTTTATCCTCAAAAATCACAACTCCGTCTCGTACAACACGAATCTGCGCACTTCTTACTATCTTTCCATCCTGGATATAGCAGCCTGCTATAGTTCCGACGTTAGGCACATGAATAGCCTGACGCACTTCAGCGTGACCAAGCAGATTTTCCTTAAAGGTAGGAGCAAGCATGCCTTTCATAGCAGCTTCTACTTCCTCAATGCATTCGTAAATAATTCTATAGGTACGGACATCGACTTTTTGTCTTTCCGATGCATCTATTGCGTTTTTATCCGGACGTACGTTAAAGCCGATAATGATTGCGTTCGATGCTGCGGCAAACATTACGTCTCCTTCAGTGATACCTCCCACTGCGGAGTGAATTACCCTGACCTTTACCTCCTCGTTTGTCAGCTTCTCAAGAGATGCCTTTACAGCTTCTGCAGAACCATCTACATCTGCTTTTACAATTATCTTGAGTTCCTTTACGCCGTCTGAGATTTGGGCAAACAAATCGTCAAGGCTGACAGATGAATTGGTCTTGAAGGCCGCTTCCTTTTGTTTTGCTTTGCGCTGCTCAGCAAGCTCTCTTGCCATACGCTCATTTTCGACAGCGTTAAACTCATCTCCTGCAGCAGGTACTTCATCCAGACCGAATATTTCAACAGGTACCGACGGTCCTGCTTTCTTGACAGATTTTCCTTTGTCGTCTGTCATAGCGCGTACTCTTCCTACAGCTGTTCCGGCTATTACGACATCGCCTGAGAAGAGAGTACCGTTCTGAACAAGCACTGTTGCAACAGGTCCTCTTCCTTTGTCCAGCTTGGATTCGATTATGATACCCTTTGCGTGTCTTTCAGGATTTGCCTTATATTCTTTAACCTCGGCTATAAGCAGAATACTTTCAAGCAGCTCGTCAATTCCCATTCCAGTATGCGCCGACACAGGTATACACATGACGTCGCCGCCCCAGCTTTCAGGTATCAGTTCATACTTTGTGAGCTCCTGTAGAACCGCATCAGGATTTGCGCCATGCTTATCCATCTTGTTAATTGCGACAATTATTTCAAGTCCGGCGTCCTTAGCGTGATTAATTGCCTCGACGGTCTGGGGCATAATTCCGTCGTCTGCAGCGACTACAAGTATCGCGATATCGGTCGCTTTTGCGCCTCGAGCACGCATTGCAGTAAACGCGGCGTGGCCGGGAGTATCCAGAAATGTAATATCTTTTCCATTTATATTTACTCTGTATGCTCCGATATGCTGCGTTATTCCGCCGGCCTCATCAGCAGTAACATTTGAATTTCTGATCCTGTCAAGCAGGGAGGTTTTTCCGTGGTCAACGTGTCCCATTACTACGACTACCGGCGCGCGCTCTGTAAGGTTTTCATCCTTGTCTTCTGTCTCGTCGAACAGCTTTTCCTCAATTGTGACAACGACCTCTTTGGTTGCCTTTGCGCCGAGATCTTCGGCTATATACAGCGCTGTATCAAAATCAAGAGTCTGTGTAACATTTGCCATAACTCCTGCCGCCATAAGTCTCTTTATAACTTCTGTCGCAGTAACCTTTAATCGGGAAGCAAGCTCACGTACTGTAATTTCATCCGGAATTGTAATCTGAAGCGGAGTCTTTTTAGATCTTTCGATCATTTCCTGTTTGCGCTGTCTCTCCTGCGCAAGCCTTTCACGGCTGTTTCCGCGCCAGTTGTCGCGGCCGCGTCCCTGAGGCTTCTTGAACTTCTTTCCGTCAGCAGAATTGCTTACAGTCTTTTTATTTCCGTTTGCCGCGTCTGCGATACGGTCAAGCTTTTCATCGTATTTTGAAAGGTCGACAGTTGACGTTCTTGTATCTACAATTCTCGTTTTTTTAGCACCGGATGGTGATTTTTCGCTTATAACGGTTGTCATCTGTTCGTCATTCGGACGAGGTGACGGCTGAATTACCTGCTGATGCTGCTTTTGCTTCTGTGCCTGATTCGGCTGTTTCTGCTTAGGCTTCTGCTGATTCAAATTAGGGCGCGGAGCCTCGTGAAGCTGATTCATTCTTTCGCTTCTGTGCGCAGGCGCAGCTTTGGAAGCTGTTTTATCTTGATTGGGCTGTGCCTGACTGCTTCTTACAGAAATTCCGTTTTTGGATGAGTCTTTAGAATTATTTTGATCAGTCTTTTTATTTTGCTCAGCCTTTTTAACTTCGGTTTTAAGCTCGGCTTTTACTTCTTTTTTTGAAGGGAGTTTGCCGTCGGCCTTAACCTTGCCGTTAGATGTTCCGTCAAGACTTGTTTGAGCTTCTTCTTTTGACACCGTTTTGTTTTCTTCTTTGCCTTTTTTATCGGCGCTCTTTCCGCCGCCTTTTGCAGCTTCATTTTTTTCCGGAACTTTAATTGCTATTTTTCCGCCAAGATAATCATCGATAGAGTCAATTTGATTTTCAGATGTTAGCTTATCGATAAGGTAGCCGAACTCATCCGGGCTGACCGTACCCATATGAGTATGTCCGGAATCTTTATCCGGCAGCATATCTGCAAGCTGTTTGCTTTTGAGATTAAGATCTCTTGCAAGGTTAATCATGCGGTATTTTTGACCTGATATCATTCTATATTGTACCTCCCGCGTCTGTGCGTATGTTATTTGAGTTTGTTTTTGTTTCATTTATCTGTATGCAGAGATCTGCAATTGCGTTTGAAAAGTTTTTATTTTCTGTTGCTGTAACAATGATGTCGTATTTTTTTCCGACGCATTGGGCAAGCTCGTATTTATTAAGTCCAGTATCAACAAGTTCGGCATTGTATGCCGTACAGTATTTGCGTATTCGTTTCAGAGTATTTGCCGATGCGTCGGAGGCTGTAAAAACAATATCGCACTTGCCGCGCTTTACCGCATCCGAGACGAGCTTCGTTCCGAATATGAGGCTTCCGGCTTTGCTTGCAAGACCTAACATACCTTTGAGTCTTTCTGTGTTATTCATTTCTGCTTAGCTCTGCTTCGATGGCGTCATAAATCTCGTTTGAAATTTCGCACGCAAGATTTTTTTCAAGCCGTCGGGACTTTCTTGCCTTTTTCAGACATTCTGCCTTCGGACATATATAAGCTCCCCGTCCGGATTTTTTTCCTGTTTTGTCGAGTGAGACGATCATATCCGGCGAGCGAACAATTCTCAGAAGCTCCTGTTTGCTTTTTCCTTCTCCACAACCGATACATTTTCGTTCCGGTATTTTCCGTTTTGCTTTTTTTGACGCCTGCAAGCCTTTCTTCGCCTCCATTCGATGATAATCAATAGCCTGCCTTGTTTTTATCCGTTCGGCCGACGGTATAAACAGATTAAGTATTATATACTTTTAATATATATGATTTTTACTGCGCTTTTATATCAATTTTATATCCGGTCAGACGTGCTGCAAGCCGTGCATTCTGACCTTCTTTTCCGATTGCAAGCGAGAGCTGTTCAGGATCGACAAAAACGCTGGCCGAACGATCATCCTCAATTACTACGCTGCGTATTGCTGCCGGTGCGAGCGCGGATGAGATATACTCAGCAGGATCATCGCTGTATTTTACTACGTCGATTTTTTCTCCTGAAAGCTCCTCAGTTATATC
>CABPZV010000184.1 GCA_902462015.1 uncultured Eubacteriales bacterium
ACCAATACGCAGTACGAAACCGCAAAGGTTGAAGCAAAACGGGCGTTTCCGCAGGAGGCAGAATTGCAGGAAAAAACAAAACGCCTTGCCGCTGTCGAAGCGCTGCTCAAAATGGATAAAAAGGACGATAATGTTATCGACACAGATGTTTCCGATGCAGAAGTGCCGCAGCAAAAGCGTGAATACGCTATGGCAAGGTAAAAAATCATAGTGCATATTGATGAAAAAGCTCCGTGCATATTGACAAAAGGTCGGTATTCCGATATACTATATGTATAATAATGTTGAAAGGACGGTGCTGAAAATGACATTACAGAATTTACTCGACAGCGAAAATATTACGAAGTATCAGCTTTCAAAGATAAGCGGCGTACCGAAAACAACCGTTATCGATATATGTTCGGGGAAAACCTCCATTCAAAAGTGCAATGCAAAAACCGTACAGCAGATAGCAAAAGCCTTGAACTGCTCTATGGAGGATATAATGGAGCTTGAAAACGGCGAATACAGCTCTGAAACAGGTATGCCGACGGACGAAACGCACTTTGAGTGCGGACTGCCGAAGAACCTCGCAGAATCGCTTGAACGAATGAAAAAATCGTGGAAAATTGTAGACAGCGGCAAAAAGGATTATCATTGGGATATATGCTGGTGCGAGCTAAATGCCGATATAAATTCCGCAGAGGTTGAAAACCTCATTTCAAGTGAGCAAGCGTGGTACTTACGGCGTAAATATTTAAGAATGGAAAGGCAGGATGATATATGATAGACTTTACAAATGCGGTGCAAAAAAACAAAACTTATGCCGGAGCCAACGGCGGTAAAATTTCGGTTTTGTATAACGGCGAGCAATATATGCTGAAATTTCCGCCGTTCCCTACAATAAATAAGGAAATGAGCTATACAAACAGCTGTATCAGCGAATACATCGGCTGCAAGGTTTTTGAGTCTGTGGGAATACCCGTACAGGAAACGGTTATCGGAACCTACACAAGCAAGGGCAAGGAAAAAGTTGTTGTTGCCTGCAAGGATTTTACCTCGCAAGGGATAACGCTTCAAGATTTTGCATCGCTCAAAAACCGTATCATTGACTCCGAAAGAAACGGTTACGGCACGGAGCTTGCAGATATTTTATCAACCATTGACGAACAGACGGCGATGGATTCCGAAACGCTCAAAACGAGGTTTTGGGATATGTTTATTGTAGACGCTCTGATAGGAAATTGGGACAGACACAACGGAAATTGGGGATTTTTGTACAACAACGCCACTGATGAGGTAACACTCGCCCCGGTATTTGACTGCGGAAGCAGTCTTTATCCTCAGGCAGATGAGGAATTAATGAAAAAAATATTAAGTGATAAAAACGAGCTTAATCACAGAATTTTCGATATACCGTTGTCGGCTGTAACCTATAACGGCAAGAAGATAAACTATTTCAAATTCTTGTCTGAGGGTGAATTCTCGGACTGCAACAAAGCTCTCAAACGGATAGCAAGCCGTATTGATATGAAGAAAATCTATGAGGTAATAGACAATACTCCAACTATAACGGAATTGCAAAAGGAATTTTACAAAACGATGCTTACATCTCGAAAAGAGCGTATCATTGATTTTTCGTTAAATAAATTGAAAGATAAATCAAAGAAACACGATGATATGCAAAGATAATAAAATCAAATAATCGGCATAACCGGCAGGAGCAATCTTGTCGGTTTTTTTATGCCCGAAAATATGAAAGGAATGATGATAAATGAATAACAAAAAACCAAACCCCATCGGGAGGACGATAAAGCTGTGCAGACAATATAACGGCTTGTCGCAGTCGGAACTCGGCGAAAAGGTAGGCTTTGCGAAAAAGACCGCCGGGACACGCATAGGACAGTACGAAGGAGAGCGAATTTACGCAAAACCGCAGATTACCGCAAAGCTGGCAAGGTTGCTCGGCATACACAGGTTTGCAATATCAAGGCTGTCTGTCGATTCCGAGCTTGAAACGCTCCACACAATTTTTAAGATTGATATGCTTTACGGACTTAATTGGAGCAAAAACGGAGATGTCGTATCGCTGTCGTTCCCCGATAACTGCAAGACCGTAAACCGACACTTGAAAAAGGCATATGAAGCTCGGCAGGCGTTAATGCGTGGAGAAATCACCTATGATGATTACAACCACATAAAGAACGCCTGCGGAACATACAAAAAACGCAAATAAACACACGCAAATCAGTCTGCCCCATATGGCAGGCTTTTTTGATACAAAAATTTATGAAAGATGAGGTAATCAAAAATGAACACCAATTACAACAGAGAATTGTTTGTACGCTCGCTTGAAAAGTTGTGTCTGCTGCACCTCGGTGCAAGCTCCTTTGCACAGGATGTGGTTTATGATGCGGAAAGAATTGTGCCGAAGGATTTTGATCCGCTTATGCACTTTCCCTTTAAGCCCGTTTATGTATTTGAAGCATACGGAATCAGCGGCAAATATTTTGAAAGCGGATACGGTGAAAAACCGATATTCGGAAAAAACGCATATCTGCTCGACAGAACCTTCACGGTGAATACGGCTGAATTGTGCGAGATGTCGGAGGGTTACGAACTGTGGCTGCTTGACGATATGACACTTGCAGTAACATACTATCACAAAATGACCGCCCATTCCGATGATAAATTTGAAGCCGTGATATATCGCCGATATATGAATGACGGGTTATATAAGTACGGAGAGGCGTTTGAAGCCGCCGCATTTTGGGAGTTAATTCAATATCTCATTGCCAAGTATCTTTGCGGCTATGAAGAATGCGATCACAAATGCAGCTTTTGTGAATACGGCGAGGTTATATCGGAATACGAAAACAAAATCAAAGCTGATGATGAGGATGATTACGGTGATTTTGAGTATGAGTGCAGCGAGGGCGAGTGCAAAAACTGTCCCTGCAAGGACGAATGCGGAATGTAAAGGTAGCTTTCCCGGTGGAAAGCACAACGCCGAAGGCGGACGGGGCAAATGCGTGAGCATTTGTATTAGCAAGCACGGCATTTTGCTATCAAAACGCCCGCTTGTTAGTGGCGATGCCCCTAATACCCCGCCGCACGGCTAAAAGAAATGAGGTAATTTTAACAATGGATAAAATCAAAATATCGGTACGGCTCACCGAACAGGAACACAAGCGGCTGAAAACAAATGCCGCCGCTTGCGCCTTAAAAATGGAGCCATATATCCGCAAGCTGATTATGGGCAATATTATTCGCCCCCGTCCGCCCGATGAATATGTAAAACTGCTTCGTGAGATAAACGCTATCGGAAATAACATAAATCAGATAGCACATATCGCAAATGCAGAGCATCGTATCTCGGAGGATAAAATTGAAACTGTGCTGCAAATGCAAAACGATATTATGCGTCTTGTGAGGAGCGTCCGATAATGGCAATTACGAAAATATGGACGGTCAAATCAAGGCTTGATTCAAGTCTTAACTATATTGCAAATCCCGACAAGACAAGTATAAAACCCGACATTGATGCAGTTGAGGGTGTAATCAAATATATAAAAAATGAGGACAAGACCGAAAATTGCCTTTATGTCAAAGCATATAACTGCACGACGGATAACCCATATGCTGATATGATAGACACACAGGACTTTTTCGGAAAAGCAGGACACAAAAACGCCGTACTTGCGTATCATTTGGTGCAGTCATTTAAGGATTTTGAAACAACGCCGGAGGTCGCTCATAAATGCGGGCTTGAACTTGCGGAGCGTTTGTTTGCGGATAAATACGAAGTGGTCGTTGCAACGCATCTTGACCATAAGCACTTGCATAATCATCTGATTATAAATTCCGTATCCTATGCGGACGGCTACAAATACCGAAATAATTTCAAGGACTATTTCATAGACATTCGAGGAATATCGGACGCTATTTGTATTGAAAACTGTCTTTCGGTAATTGAGCATCCGCAGCGGCGAGGTATGCACTATGCGGAATGGCTTGCGTTAAAAGAAGGCAGACCAACAATCAGAGGGCAAATTCGTTCGGAAATAGATGAAATCATAAAATGTTCTTATACAATGG
>CABPZV010000185.1 GCA_902462015.1 uncultured Eubacteriales bacterium
AAGACACATTGATTTTGACAGTGCAGCACTCAAGCTTCTGCTTAATTTCATTTGCTGCCTGCCGTTCCTGCTCGGTCTTATACTGAGCTGCCTTTTCCTTGTTTTTCAGATCGTTCAGCGCCTGACTGCTTGCCTCTACGGCAAGACCTTTAGGCAAAAGAAAATTCCTTGCATAACCGTCCGAAACATTAATAAGCTGTGCCTTTTTTCCCAGAGCTTTTACATCCTGAATAAGAATTACTTTCATGCTAAAATCCTTTCTTTATACTATACATATATTTTTATTTTATCAAAATCTCAGCAAAATCCATACCAAGACCAATAAACAGATATTTATTCCCCGTCAAGATAAGCGTCGATTGCATCGGTCAGCATCTTACGCGCCTCCTGCGGAGTAACACCGTAAAGCTGAGTTGCGGCGACGTCAAAGCGACCACCTCCGCCGATTTTTTCAACGATAAGCTGAACATTGACAGACCCCTCCGATCTGGCGCTTATATGGACGTAGTCGTCCACACAGCAAACGGCAAACGACGCTTCAACGCCCTCGACGGAAAGAAGCTTATCGGCCGCTTTTGCGGCGGCAACCCTGTCAAAAGGGGAATTATCATTGTTTACATTCATCGAAATCGCTATAACAGAACGGTATATTTCCACGTCCGTTTCAAACTTTGCCTCGCGAATAAAATCATCAAGATCGGTTTTAAACAGCTGTTCAATATCCGACGGCTCTGCGCCCTCTCCGCGAAGGTACAGCGCAGCACTGAAGGTTCTCGTATGAGTGTTTCGTGAAAACTGCTTTGTGTCAAGCAAAATTCCGGCAAACATTATATCGGCCTCATCTTTAGGAAGCGTTCCGGCAGGAATCGACTGTTCGAGAATTTCAACAACAAGCTCACATGCAGATGATGCTGACGGCTCAATATAGGTTATAATCGGATTGCGTGCATATTCTGCTGTTTTTCTATGATGGTCGATAACAACCATATTGAAAATATTGTCGGCAATTTCCGGAGCCTCAAATTTCTCACGGTTATTGACATCACATACAACGAGTAAGGTCTCCGAGGTTATCATATCCTGAGCATCCGCCGCATTTACAAATATACTCAGATATTCTGGAATTAAACGAAGTCTGGCAAGCGCCTTTTTCAGATTCGGATCTCTTTCATTGATTACTATATTAACTTTAACTCCGCAAAACATGGCAAGTCTTGCAACGCCGACGCACGAGCCGAGAGAATCAAAATCGGCGTTTTTATGCCCCATAATAATGACGTTTGAGCTCTTCGAGATAGCGACAGCCAGCGCATTAGCAACAACACGGGCGCGTACCTTTGTGCGCTTTGAAACGCCCTTGCTCCGGCCGCCGTAAAATTCCAGTCCCGAATCAGACTTGACGACAACCTGATCTCCGCCTCTCTGAAGCGCCATGTCAAGCGCATTTCTTGCAGCGCGTTCTTTATCGGCAAGACCTCCGACAAAGCTGGAAATTCCGATTGAAATTGTCACCGGCATGTTGCCCTCACCGATTTTTATGTTCCGCACGCGGTCAAGAATATCGAATTTGCTCTCGATAAATTCGCGGACGTGAACAGCTTCAAATATGAAAATATAGCGTTCCCGTTCGTATTCCTTGAAAATACCGCCCGCGGATTCAGCCCACTGCTTCAGAACACTTTCTACCTGTCCGACAACAGTACGGTACTGCTCCTGAACATACTGCATTAATTCATCAAGATTATCAATCATGATGTACGCAACAACCGCCGTTTCGTCGCTTAGCTGTTTGTAAACAGACACAATCTCACTGCGGTCATTCCAAAACGTCATTGTATAGCTTTTGTTATTGGTACCCGTCCGATAGCCTTTGATTTCCCAATTCTTCCCGAACAATGTACACTCAAAACCGCTGTCTGACTCCGGGGAAATTACATCCTCCATCTGAATTCCGCATACCTTTTCAAAGCTCCGCCCGTACAGGGAATCTCCAATTCCGCAGCAGACCGAGAAGCTTCTGTTAAACCAGACAATGGCACCGCTGTTATCAAAAATCAGCACCGGAGTCTGAATTCGCGCCATTACGTCAAGCGCCGCATTGTCCGATACAGGGTATTCAAAGTTTTTTAAAGAAATGGAGCGTGCCCGTATAACACGGATAAGAAGCTCACTCAATAGTACGGCCGGGATATACAGAACAATTGCCGCAATGCAAATTGCGGAAAGCTTGCTGTTTCCCCCGCTTAAAAATACAGAAAGCGACAAAATGAGGATAAAGACATATGAAATTGCAACAGCAAGAAGAAGTCTTTGCTGTCTGTATCCTCTGAACCGTTTGCCGATTTTTTTTAACACAGATAAATTCCTCCACATAACAAACCGTCATAAAAATCATCCGGCAAAAGCCGTACTGTAATCAGACGTTTTTGTTTTTCCTCGAATATCTTTTATAAAAAGTGTGAAATACCCCGTAGAACACAAAAATTACAGAAATCATGCCAAAGCTTACAGCCATTAAAAATAACACTGCCACGCAGTATATGACGTAGGGAAATCCCCCTCCGGATCTCCGCCTGATGCTGCCTGCCGAAGCTGACAACCCGCAAACAAAAAATCCGGGTATAAGTATTATTGATATATTCTCTGCCGCAACAATTACCGCAGTATTTCCATAAAGAGAGCCGAACAGCAGTGTTATCAGATACGCCGCGGCAAAAACATATGCAGATGTCAGACTCATCTGTATACTACAGCCGAAGGGCGCTCCGTCATACGAAAAAAACTTTGAAAGGCATGAAGCTAAAGCCATTGAAAGCCATGCAATCACCAAGCCGCAGCAGACAACCACGGCCGGCATGATTTTCAGAAGCTCGTCCTTAAGCATTTTTATGGCGTTGCTGTCAAGCTTTATTCCTGCCTGGGCAAAACTCTGACTGTTCTCAGCGACTATCTCTTTCATTTCACGGTACGGCAAAAGAATTTCGTCGATTATACCGCCGGCGGAGAGATTTCCTCCCAGCGCGGCCTGAATAACAAAATGAAGTCCGGTGAAAGCGAGAATAAACGCCGCGGAGCAGATGAGCGCAGTGTTTTTGTTTATCCTACCGCGCGCCGAGTACGCCGTAAAAAGCGCCGCCGGCACAACGGCAAATGTCCAGACGGAGAAAGCAGGATGAAAAATCACATAACTTAAAATTACAGCCGCAAAAGGAATTATATAAACGAGCCGCGAATCAGTCACTAAATCAAGAAAGGCAACCGAGCCGGCCGCCACGACAAAAGCGAACCAGCCGCCGTACGGTCCGCCGTTCAGCATAACGCAGGAAGCCAGAGCAATTAAAATCAAAATTATTATGGTAAATACGGGAATCCCCTTAAATCTTCGGTTTCCGGCAGTGAAACGTGTTTCGTTTTCCTCTCCATTCATTTTCTGAAATTCCTTTCTTGTAGACTCAGCCCCTTTATCGGTTTGAATATCCCGGAAAAGGCCGGCAAGCCGTTAAGCAAAAGCAAACCGGAACCTGCACCTTAAAGCAGCAGCTTTATAATCATATACTATTAATTCCGGACAGTCCGCAATGTTTCGGGATTTTGCTCTGCAAAATCGCCGTTGTTAACGGCGAACCGAAACTTGCACCTTAAAGCTTCGCTTTAAGGTTTTTACCATGAAGCAAAAATGCTTGCTTGCAAGGGCATTTTTGCGAGGCCGTCAATTTCGCACCCGTGAGAATCACGGGCGGCAAAGCCGCAAAGTCTTGCTTTGCAAGACTTTCTGCGAATATTATAACATGAAAATACGGTTTTGTAAATATAGGTTTTAATAATATGATTCCCGGAAAAACATAAAAAAAGCCGGCAGATCTACTGAGTTGAGACCTCAGCATTTCCTGATATTTATGTGAACTAGACACATAAACAGAGCAGCCGGACGAATCCGGTACCGACGTGTAATATTATAGCATGTTTTTTGACATAATTCAACCGTTTTTCTTCATACAATAAAAATTTCTAAAAAACTATTGACGGATAAAAATAAAAGTGGTATAATATTTACAGCGAAGTTATAAACAGTA